>CACYQQ010000035.1 GCA_902776605.1 uncultured Bacteroidales bacterium
TCAAGAGATTGACCTCCAGCAGTTGCCTGCTGGCTTCGATGCCTACGTCGTCAGTACGGGTACTCCGCAGGCACGCGACCTCGCTATCAAGGGTCGCGAACTGAAAGGGGTGCACCTCGCCCTCGAACTGCTCGCTCAGCAGAATCGTGTCTTGGCGGGTCAACAGTTCTCCGACGACGAACGTGTCACCGCCAAGGACAAGGATGTGCTGGTCATCGGCGGTGGTGATACCGGTTCCGACTGCATCGGTACGGCCCATCGTCAAGGTGCTAAGTCCGTGACACAGATTGAGATTATGCCGCAACCACCTGTCGGCCACAACCCTGCTACCCCTTGGCCCAACTGGCCGGTCATCCTGAAGACAACTTCCAGTCACGAAGAGGGTTGTACCCGTCGCTGGAACATGAACACCTTGGAGTTCCTCGGCGAGAATGGCCGACTCACAGGTGTCAAGGTGCAGCCCATCGACTGGAAACCTAATCCCGAAGGCGGTCGACCATTGATGGTCGAAGCTGGTCCCGAAGAGATTATCAAGGCCGACATCGTCTTCCTCGCCATGGGCTTCATCAAACCGCAACATCCTGATTTTGCGCCCAATGTCTTCTTGGCTGGTGATGCCGCCTCGGGTGCCTCGCTCGTGGTTCGCGCCATTGCCAGTGGTCGCAAGACTGCCGTAGCAGTGGATAACTTCTTGAAGAATAAGAAATAAGCGGTGTTCAACGTATCATTGAAAGCCAATTGTTTATTCCGAACAACTACTTACATATTTCGTTTTATACATCTTTGCGCCACAGTTGCTCTATTGAAGAACAATTGTGGCGCTTCCTTTGTCTCATTACTTATTTGAATTGTACAAGTTATTCGATTTCAAAGAATCATATCAATTGGATTTACACAGCCAAATTCTTGCCAACCCCATAAGCAAAAGAACGGGCAAAAGCGAAACGAAAAACCATCCAATAACAAACAGAATAATCCAACCACTTATTGAACTGTCTGACATATCGTTGAAAATGAACATCATTGCCGCAAAAACGAAGGCAATCGAGAAATAAAGTTTAGAGAAAGCCGAAGATTTTTTAAAATCAATCCAAGGAATGACAGCAATAGAAACCAATACGAAAGGTAACACACACAACAGACCAATGTCGGGAAACTGAAACCAGTTTACACCTGAAATGTGCCACCAAAGCGTTGTTGCAATCAAATAGGTAAATAAACCTGCGAAAACTGACATCAATAGAAAAATCCAATATGATTTGCTAAAATATCTCATAATAAATTTACTTGAATACCTGTTTCACATTCATTTGATTTCCTCCAATTCTCCCGTTTCAGAATCGATGATAAACCCACGAACCACAATGTCCTTCGGCACAAGCGGATGGGTCAGGATGGTCTCAACGGTGCGGCGTACGGAGGTCGGCGTGTCCTTGAAGCCCTCCAGCCATGCGTTGAGGTCGATGCCGCACTTGCGGATGGTGTCGAGGGTCTCATCGGCCACACCACGTGCAATCATTTCGTGATGGAAGTGGTCGTAGCTCATGTGACAGGCGCCGCAATGCGAATGGGCGACCACCATGATTTCCTGAACGCCCAGTTCGTAGATAGCGACAATCAGGCTACGCATGGCCGAATCGAAGGCCGAAATGACTAGCCCGCCAGCATTCTTGATGATTTTCGCGTCGCCGTTCTTCAGCCCGAGGGCGGCAGGAAGCAGTTCGGTGAGGCGCGTGTCCATGCACGAGAGCACGGCCAATTTCTTGTCGGGGTACTTGTCTGTGATATACTTCTCGTAGCCCTTCTGTTCTACGAAAGTCTTGTTGTAATTGATTATTTGATCAATCATGATGAGGTATAGAAATGAAGATAAGTAGATTACACCCAATATATTCTCAAAAACAGGCACAAAGATAAACAGAATACGTGAAACACGAAAATATATGATTCCTTTTTTCAAGAATAACGTGTTTATTTGGGGCGAAATAGAAGCTATTTTCAAATAATGCTGTCCTCTAAAACTCTTTAAGACAAAATAATCCTGTCTGCGGTGGTCTGTTAGCCTTTCTGTTGTGTCCTGTTTGTCTCTAGACGTTTTTTCTGCAAAAGCCCAGTTTCCTAGTCATTTTCTTTCTGCAGAGCAAAAGTAGAAAAACATCGTCCGAAAAACAAGAAGAAGGTGGTCAATGGCCACCTTCTTCTATGGGTTGATGATGTAATGTTTATGAAGAGCCTCTGTGATGGGCTTGCTATGCCTCGTGGCAATGGCAGTGGCCTTCATGTGCTTCTTCGGGATGATGCTTCTTGAATAAGCGCCTTATTACCAGTGCATGGAGCAGTAAGGCAACCAACAGGCCGGTGCAGAACCACGAGAACAGGGCGGTCTCTTCGTGTGCCGCGTTCATGGGCGAGACCAAGAAGTCGGTGAACCACTCGCGGGGCAGGAGATAGTCGATGCCTAAGCCGAAAAGGATGGCGCCCAGAATGATGCTGACCAGATAAATAATCTGTGTGCGCGTACCCAACACCTTGCGGATAACCAAGATAGAGGCAACGTTCGAGGCAGGTCCTGCCATGAGGAGTACCAATCCGGCGCCAGGGGTCAATCCCTTGAGCATCAAGGCTACAGCAATCGGGATGCTGCCCGTGGCGCACAGATACATCGGAATAGCCATACACATCACCAGGAGCATGGACAACAGACTGTTGTCGGCAAAGATGGCAAAGAACGAGTCGGGCACAAAGACGGTAATCAGGGCGGCTACCACCAAACCTATTACGAGCCACTTGCCGATATCCTCCATCATGTGGACGAAACCATATTCCAGTGCTTCGCCTATCTTGCCGACGAAGGTCGTAGCATGACTGTGGTGCTCGCAACCACAACCGCAACCGCCCTCCTCGGCGTGGTCGTGATGATGTCCGCAATGGCATTCTGTCTCTTCGTGGTGATGCTCATGCCCGCAACAGCACTCTTCTTTCTCGTGCTCGTGATGATGTTTGCAACAACACCCTTCGTCGTGATGCTCTTTGTGGCAGCAACAATGCTCACTTTCTTTTGGGTCTTCTCCTCCCCTCGGGGTCCTCGCAGCATTAGGGAGTGTTGATAACCCTCCGCGAGAAGACGAAACATTTGTTGAGGGGTTAGTCGGGAGGGGGTCTGTATCCAATACATTGACCATGTGTCCGCCGAAGAGGGCGGTGACCAAGGCGGCGATGGGTCGGATGATGGCAAATGGCAGACCCATCAGCGAGTAGGTGGCAATGATGCTGTCCACGCCCGTCTGCGGAGTGGCTATCAGGAACGATACGGCTGACCCTTTCGAGGCTCCCTCGCGCCGCAATGACATGGCTGTCGGTATCACGCCGCACGAACACAAGGGCAGCGGTATGCCGAACATGGCGGCATTGAACACCGAACGGAAATTGTTCTTGGCCAGATACTTGTGGTACATCTGCTGGGGCACGAAAGCGTGCATCAGTCCGGCCAACAGGAAGCCCAACAACAGGTAGGGCGACATCTCGTTGATGATATGTAGGATCTCGTTCATAATGTTATTTACTATTTATCGATTTACTATTTACTATTTCCTTTTTGACGCTGCAAAGGTACGGCATTTGTTTTGCAAGTGGGTTGCAAATATGCGTAATCGCAAAATATTAAATATTAAATAATAAATTTTGGCTCCAAATGCCAAATAACGATTCTCTCCGTGCAGTAATATCCGTTTCGTTGCATTTAGTAGATGTAAACCAATTACGATTACGATGAAAAACTCTTTGTTCCTTGTGCTGTTCGCACTATGTTGCCTCCTGCCACAGATGGCGTTGGCGCAGTATCCCGAAAATGGCCGTTTGCAGTTCGGCGTGAAGCGAGGTTTTACTTTTGGCCCATTTTGTGGTGAAGACCATAATTTGGCGATGGCGGGCTGGCGTTTCGACCGCAAAAACTATCTGGGTCTCGTCTCAGGTCTCCTTATGACCGAGATTGTCGATGATGCAGACCCAGATAATGAGAATGGCGAGGTATCTTTTGTCCCGTTAGGAGTGGACTACACCCGTTATGTGCCCTTCCGTAAACATGTTGACCACTCTTTCTTCTATGGAGTGGTTGCTGGTGCGGGTTGGTATACAGACAAGTTGCCGCTCAAGGATGACAATACCCGTTGTCAGCCCTACGTCCAGTTCAAGTTGGGTTTGGACTTCCGCATCTACAAGCGTTTAGGCGTCAACTTCGGTCTTCATTTACAAGCCTCCGATATCATTGGCCTTGGTTGTGACCTCGGCGTAAGGTTTTGAGAAGGACAAAGGGACAAGGAACTAAGTACAAAGGGACTATGGACTAAGTACAAGAATCCAAGTAGCAGGCATTACCGAGTGTCTTTTGTCCCTCCTCTGATTCACCCTCGCGGTATTAGTCGGGTAACGATCGGGTAACGATCGGGTATCGATTGGCGTTCGATTGAATCGAACGAAAACAATGACCGGATATTGTCTATTTCTTGACCCAAATTTGACCAAATCATCAGCGCGACGGCAGGGGAAGGAAGTGTCGAAGTACAAAGGGACAAAGAATCAAGTACCAAGGGACTTTAAAATGTGTAACGGGCTGTCCTCGCGATGAGAACAGCCCGTTAGTATTTTTGTAAAGCTTCGACTTAGCATAGGTGAGTGCCTTCGCCCTTTTGGTCTATCTGGTCGGCTTGGGTGATGACCACCTCTTTGACACCGGCGGAGATGGCGGCGAAGCTGTTTTCCAGTTTGGGCAACATGCCACCGCTGACGATGCCCTCGTCCACCAGACGGGGGAAGTCGGAGGCTGTGATTTGCGGGATGACGCTGTTGTCGTCTTCGGGGTCACGGAGCACGCCGCGCTTCTCGAAGCAGAACATCAGCGTGACCTCGAAGTGCTGGGCCAAGGCGATGGCAACTTGCGAGGCGATGGTGTCGGCGTTGGTATTCAATAGGTTACCCTTGCCATCGTGGCCGATGGGAGAGACGACCGGGACGACACCCTTGGCAATGAGGTCGGCGAGAAGGTCGGCATTGACTTTATCTACGTCGCCGACAAAGCCGTAATCGACAGGTTGGACGGTGCCGTCCTCCATCTTGACTTGCTTGATGGGGCGGCGGTGAGAGACGATGACGTTCATGTCGGCGCCTGTCAGACCCAAGGCATTGACGTCGCGTGCCTGTAATTGTGCCACGATGTTCTTGTTGACCAGACCAGCATAGACCATGGTGACCACCTTGAGCGTCTCGGCATCGGTGATACGTCGGCCGCCTATCATGGTCTGCTGGATGCCTAACTGTTCTGCCACTTTGGTGGCACTGCGTCCACCGCCATGTACCAACACTTTGAGTCCCTCGATGCGGGCGAACTTATCCAACAGGGCGGAGAGGCTCTTCTCGTCCTCGACGATGCCGCCACCAACTTTGACTACGGTAATTTTCATTTTGAAGTGCAATTATGTGGAGTAGTATTTTACTCTCGCAGAGTGTAAAGGAGTGTAATGGAGGTTAATAGTCGTAAAAATCATATTTACGCTCACTAACACTTTGCGAGAAATTAATCATATTATGCATTTGAAGACAATAAAGTGAGTTTAAAGAAGCGATAGTTTTGTCTTTTTTCCCTCTTTATTTTACTCTTACAGATTGAGTGTAATAGAGAATGAAAATATACTTATTTACACTCATGTACACTCTGCGAGAGATAATTCAGTTCTTGTTGACCCATACACTCATGTCGCACTTGCCGCGGTTGCCCCAAGCGAAATAGGGGATGAGGCGAACGGGGATGGTGCGACGTGCGGTAGATACTTCGCGGTAGAGCACTCCTTGCCAAGAGGCTGAGGAATCGGGCACCTGCACTTCGGTCTCGAGGGCAATGAGGCGGCAGCCTGCTATCTCTATCTCGACGGGTCGGAAAGAGGCATTGGCCGGCAAAGAGACATCGTCGAGGCGGACTCCTTGAGGTAGGTCACATTCCTCCAGACAATAGACCACGGGACCGCGCTGTACGGCTACTTGGTTGCGAGCCTCTTCGACCAAGGGGTTGGCCTCCATCAGTCGGGTGCGCATCGGGAGGTCGATGCTGAGGGTGTCACCCTCGCGCCATATCTGGGTGGTGGAACGATAGCCTTTTTCGCCTTGCAGACCACTCCAGGCGGGGAGTCGGAAAGCGAGGGTCCAGGCGGTGCGACGTGCCTTGCGAGGCACTTTGACCACGGTGAGGCGTACATGTCCGTCCCAAGGATAGTCGGTCTCTTGACGTAGGGTGACTTCGCCGACGCCAGGCACGTTGGCCGTCACTTCGCTGCTGCCATAGAACTGACAGGTGAGAGTCTTGTCGCTGACCGTGTAGGCATAATTCTGTGCTTCGCAGAGGGTGCGCAACGTGTTGGGCGGACAGCAGAAACAAGAGATATACTCCTTGCGCTCCTTGGGCCAACGGAGGGTGTAAGGCAAGTCGCGGCTGAGGCGCAACGGGTTGGTATAGAAGTATTTGGTGCCATCGAGCGAGATGCCCGAGAGGATACTGTTGAGCATACAGGTCTCGGCAATGTCGGCATACTTGCCGTCGCCCGTCACGGCCAACATCCTCCAGTTGAAGAGCAGGTTACCGATGTTGGCGCATGTCTCGTTGTGGGCAGTGCTGTTGGGCAATTGATAGGGTCGGCCAAAAGACTGATGTACCTTCTGGATGCTGTCGGGTTGATAGTTCGTGCCGTCGGGCGAGGTACCGTCATAGAGTGCACCACAGCCACCTGTGATATACATCTTGCGGGTGACGATGTCCTGCCAGATGGATTGGAGGTTGCCCATCCAGTCGTGACCGTCCGTGTTTTGGGGACCAGCTTCTGCCACGATGTCTGCCACGCCGGCATAGAGGTAGGTGGAGCGAACAGCATGTCCCATGGCGTTGTATTGTTGCTCGAAGGGGACACGGTCCTGGTTGTCGTCGGTGCCCTCTTTGACCTGGCCGCGGATGGCGATAAGTTGTTGAGCCAGTTGGAGATAACGCGGGTTGTGCGACTCGCGCCACATCTCTACGACGCCCATGTAGTGGCTGGGACAGATGGCACAACGGGCCAACTCGGCAGAGGCGGTTTCGTAGAAATGCACCAGGAAGTCGGTGGCCTTGATGGCACAATTATACAAGGTGGTCTTGCCCGTGGCGCGTTTGTGAACAATGCCTGCCATCATCAAGTGGCCGAGGTTATAGGTCTCGAAGTTCAGGCGGTTGGCAAAAGCGCCCTTGTCGTTGGCATCACCTACCTTGGTACCTATGATTTGTTGCGATGGAACGTGAGCGTGGGTGTCGATGCCCTGGTTCCGTTCGTTGATGATGACGGGCGTATGTATGTAACCATCAGCACGTTGGGCGCGTACCACCAAGTCGATGAAACGGTCCATGATGCTGTCCAACTGCGGGTCGTGGGTCACGGCATAGAGCGAGGCGACCGACTCCAGCCACTTGTACATGTCACCGTCGTGGAACGGGGGGCCGGCATGTTCTCCCGTGCAGTCACCGGCGGCAATCTCGAAGTTGCGGAGACCGTGAGAGAGGTCGGAGTCCTGCCACGTCTGCCACATGCCCGGGACAGAGTGGTGGTGGAACGTGTCGAAGCGGTTGCCCCAAAAGCCTGTCGTCCAATGAACTTGCCCCATCGGGACGTCGTGCATGACGGCAAAGGGACTTTGTGTTGTTTCGGTCAGTCCTTGAGCTGCTGATGTGCCGAGGGCGTTGGCCAAAAGCAGACAGAGGGCGAAGATTTGGTTAGGTGTCTTCATGTTGTGTCTTGGTGGTTTTTATTTAGCGTTCACCGGTCAAGGTGAGGGTGATTGTTTGCCCAGCTTGCAAGGTGACACATTGGTCACCCCAGTAGATGGTTCCTTCGCCAATGCTGGGTGGAGCGATGACGGTAAGTGTCTGAGCATCAGCGCTGATGCTGATGGGACCAAAGGGAGTGGGGACGGCACCGCGCATCCAGGTCAGTCCACCTAAGTGAGGTCGGACATCGTAAGTGCGGTACCCGGGTTGGGTAGGTATGACCCCTAAGTAATATTTGCCCAAAAGGTAGAGTGGCGAGGCGCCCCAGGCATGACAAAGACTCTTGCCGTAGGGGCGGCCGTACATCTCCAGATGGGCGCGACCGATGCCGTCAGACCCTTTCGGAGAGGGTGGCAACGTCGGGTTGTACTTCTCCCAGAACGAGGTAGCGCCTTCCTGCAACATGCCGCCCCAATAGGATTTGATCTCTTTCAAGACCTCCTCCTGCTTGCCCATCTGACAGAGTGCGGCCAGTTCATAGAATCGCATGTAGGGGGTCGTGATGGCAGGAACGTCGGCATTGAGCATGACATGGTCGAGAATCTCTTTGCTGCGTGCCGAATCGACGAAGTCATAGAGTAAGGCCATCATGTTGGGGAACTTGGTAATCTGGTCATTGAGGACATTCCCCTCTTCGATTGCATGCAGATAGGCTTTCTTGTTGTTGTCCCAGAAGAGTTGGTCGGTCTTGGTTTTCAGTGCCTTAGCCATCGCTTCGTAGTTGCGATTGTGGTCGCCCACGATGTTGGCGCACAACTGCATGGTCTGAAGACTACGGTAGAGCAGAATTTGCTCGAAACAGAGGATGCCACGCTTGTGCATGGGGAAATCGACCCAATCGACAAAGACCCAATCGTCGGGTTGTCCGATGGCAAGTCCCTCGTCGGTGAGACGACCTAAGACATAGTCCATCAAGGTCTTAGCACGAGGATAGACCTCGCGGATGAAGTTGTCATCTCCCGTGTAGAGGTAATAGTCGCCCAAGGCATTGAACCAATAGAACGTATAGTCCAGGATGGTGTTGACATGTGCCGTGACGGGGTCTTTGCCTCGCAGTTGGCGGATGGTACGTTTCACTGCCTCGCTGTCGAAGCGTAGGTAGTAATTCATTAAGTATGACTGGATGGCATCGCCCGACCAAGTCCAACGGTCGCGTTTGATACCGTCCATCATAAACTCGCGGGTGGTGAGGTCCAAGGTGTAGGCACTCACTTGCCAGATGCGGTTGAGCTCTTCGTCCGAGCAGGTGAAACTGCCCGACGTCGCTTCGTCATGTGGAAGGTATTCATAGAGCATCGTGACCTTTTCAACTTGTCCGACAACCAGAACGTAACGGAATGCTTTTGAACCACTTATCTGATATAAATCGGTTCCGCTTTCGGGCAGTTGGAGGTGATCTAACGTCTCGCAATACTCTCGGTCGAGGGCCTCTGCTTCGCTTTCGCCGTAAAAGATAGAAATAGCACCTTTTGCTTGGTGCAACAGGATGTAGCCAAAGGTCTCTTTGCCAAAGTCATAGAGCATGTCGGCATGGCCCTCCTCGAGTTGGACGGGTCGATGAGAGACAGCGTTTAGGGATACGGTTTGGAGTAATTCGAATTGAGAGGGTAGTGTGTTTGGGTCATCGCAATGGGGCCAATGCCCTGGTTCCAAGTAAATGCCCGACCCGTGGGCGACACCGTTCTCGTCTATCCATATCTTGTCTTCGCATGTCACGCGCCACGTTGTGTCGGTGTTGGCAGGACAATCGGGTCGCTCTCCATATATATATAATGAGGGAGGAGCCGAGAGACAGTGTACTTTGATGTTCAGTCGATGCACGCCCGCCTCCAGATGCCAAGTCTGAGGTTGGCCGAACTGGAGTTTGCCATCGACCATAAAATTATAGATGCCCTCCACGAAGATGTGGAGGGTATCTGGTTGAAGGAGAGTGAACTCCTTGGAGAATTCAACCGTCTGCCAGTGGCTGTCCTGTTTCCAGAAAGGTGGGAACATGGCACCGCGCTCTGTGCGGCGGTTGTTAAAATCGTTCCCCAGCCAGATTTCTCTGTCACCGGGGAACCATATCCATTGTGATTTACTCATTCGCGGAGGTTATTTGCCATAACGCTCTTCGGAGATATCTCCAAGGCTCTTGCTACGGGTCTCAGGAGCAATCTTCCAACCGATGTAGGTAGATGCTGCCAAGAAGGCGAACATGACGATGGAACCATATTTGATGGCGTCGTCGCCCATGCTTGCCCACAAGAAAGAGAAGCCCAGACCGCCTATGCCTGAAAGCAGACGGACGATGCAGAACATCACACCGATAGCGGCTGCACGGTAGGTGAATGGGAAGAGCTCAACACCCCACAGGGCGAAGAACAACTGTACTGAAATACCTGCCTGAATAGCCCACAGGACGGTGACAACGATCATGCCTGCGTAGGAGTCAATGCCGATAAGGGCAACAATCAGCCAGGTGAGACAGCCTACCAGCGAGAAGACAACCAACAACGTGCGATGCTGGAAACGGTCGATGAAGAAAGCACCTACAGCAGTCAGTATCACAGTGACGAACCACTGGTCGGCCAACAGACGGTTGGTCATCACGCTCGACAGTTTTCCTGCGGTCTCGTAGATGTGACCCTGGAAGAAGCCCATGGCACCTGCAACGAGGTTCCAGGTCAGGTACATGCTTATCAATGCCAACATGGTCTTGCCGAACTTGCCGACAAAGAGGGCGGGCAAGTGCTTGAACAGCGATTCGTTGCGGTTGATGGTGTCACGATTGGCAGCCCACTCACGTGAAGCCTCCAAGTGGCGCTGGAACATCCATGCCAGGAAAGCAACGGCAAACAGGATGGCAAAGACGATACGAGGCATGAAGACATTGACCTCGAAGGTGCGGTTAGCACGGACGCCGAAGCTGTCGGCAATGCCTTGAACAACGTCAAAGCCTGGTCCACCAGGAGCCCAGATGAAACTGAGGAAGAGGACGAAGGCAGGACCAAGACCCCATGCTGCCTGGCTGATGGCGATGTTACGTGCACGATGTCCTGTGCCGGAACACTCACAGATGTAGGTCCAAGAGGCTGGTACACTGACACCTGCGGCAATACCTGTGACGACAGTACCTGTCAGCAACTGTGCATAGCTGGTGGCAGACATGATGAGCAACGTACCCAACATATAGAAGAGCATGTTGAATGAGAAAACTTTACTGCGGCCATAACGGTCGGCCAAAAAGCCGCCAAAGAATGCACCGACAGCAGCACCAATACCATTGGCAGAGAGGGCGTTCACCCAACCTGAATCGATGGCGGTAAGGCTAAGGTACTGCTCCCAGTACTTCAAACCACTACCACCGGCTACAATGGCACCTGCTGCCAGGAAGTTGCAGACAGAGGCCAAAAGAGTTTTTTGTAATGAAGATTGTGCCATAATGAAATAGTTGATTTTTTAGTCTTGCGCGGACGCAAAAACTGTTTATATATTATTTATGTATATACAGATTCCAGCCCAGATAGTTCTCCAAGGCATCTTGAACTATCTCAACGACATCGTTGCGTACCAAGGCAACATGGTGCTCGAAGCCGTTGTGGCAAATGTATTTCATCAATCCTTGCAGGTTGTCCACCTTGGTGACGGCAATGCAACCATCCATGCCATAAGGATCGTTGGTCAACTCGCCCTTGCCCAAGTAAGCTTTGATGATGCCTTTGGGGTCGTCGGTCGAGATGCGGAAGAAGGTAAATGGACCCTCTTCCACTTTGGCATAGACGGCACCGAAGGTACGTACCTTGCCCAGGGTGCGACCCAATACGCCGAGGGGACCCAACTTGAGGTTGTCGTTGCCCACAAAACCCTTTGGGAAGTTGCCGCAATGGGTGCAGACGCACTTGTTGCGGTCTTGGGCAAAGTTGTTGTTCCAGTCGGCCAAGGCAGCAGGTTGCTGGGTGGCGAGGGTGAGAGCATACATGGAGACGGCACCTGCCAGGTCGGTCTCGCAGGCAGCTGGTATCAGTTTGTCGGACAACATAGACATGGTGACGCATGCGGCGCAACCATAGTTCTGCTCCAAGCTGTCCCAACATTGGATGGCAACGGCATCGACTTTCTCTGCCTCCATCCAGTCCTCGACGGCCACGCCGAACTTTGCCTGAACGCGCAACTTGTCTTGGTACTGTTCAGGCACCTTGGCATAGTTCGGAATGCTCTGTAACTTCGTCAGGAACTTAGGGTCGTCGTCGGCCACCTTTTCGGCGTTGTTGAGTATCTCGCTCAGGTCAACCGGCACTACGGTGATGCCGGAGCGCTGCAAGAGTTTCTCGGAGGCGCGGCAAGTGTTGAAACCCAATGGACGGGTACCAATCTGGCCGATGCGGCAATGGCGCAGACCATTCACGACGCGACAGGTGGCAGCGAACTTCACAATGTCGGCCTTGACCAACGGGTCATAAATGTCGTAGGTGTGCAACGTGGTGTCGCTGAAGGGGATACCATATTGATACAGGTTGTTGCAGACCGAAATCTTGCCACAGAAAGCATCGCGGCGATGGTCCAAATCGACCTTGTCGTTGTAGTCGTCGTAGGCCTGAACCAAGACAGGTACATTCAGGTTGGCCTCGTTGATGGCGTTGATGATGCCAATCTCATAGCCGAAGTTGGGCAAGGCAACGATGATGCCGTCAATGCGCTCGCGGTTCTCTTTGAACTGGGCAGCAACTTTCAAGCCATCCTCGCGGGTCTCGATAGAACTTGACCCAGTTGGGGTAGCGTCTTCGGGCAGGATGACGTAGTCATAACCACATTCATCCATGATGCGTAAGAGTTCCTTGCGTACATCTTTAGCCAAAGCGCTGTTGAAGTAGGCTCTCGTTCCTATGATAATGCCGAAACACGGCTTCTTGTTGACGATGTTCATAATATAATTATTTAGTGAACTTCTGATTTTTCGAATTTAACTTTAACTTTTAACTTGGTGGATGGCATGATGCCATCCCTCTACCCATTGTTGGATGTGAGTCTGGTCCGCTTGTGGTTGTCGGGTCCAACGGGAGCGACGTAACTTGGCCACCTCTTCCATGTTGGCGTAAACACCTCGTGCCAGGACGTTCATCACGACAGCACCCAGGGCCGAGGCCTCTTCCACGTCGCTGCAATTGACGGGTACGCCTAATAGGTCAGCTTGGAACTGCATCAAGGTGGCGTTGCGCGTCGGACCTCCATCCACTCGGATCTCCTTGAGGGCGATGCCTGCCTGTTGGGTCATGGCTTGAATGAGGTCATTCACTTGATAACCAATGCTCTCCAAGGCGGCGCGCAGGATGTGCGCCCGCGTTGTGGCGAGGCTCATACCAACGATAGCGGCTCTTGCATCGGCATCCCACCAGGGGGCACCCAGTCCGGCAAAGGCGGGAACGAAATAGACTCCGCCGTTATCTTTCACCGAGAGGGCCGCTTCCTCGACTTCAGCGGGCGATTGGATGAGTTGCATCTGTTCTTGCAACCACTTGAGGGTGGCGCCTGTGCAATGGATATTGCCCTCGAAGGCATAGAAACACTTGCCTGCGGCAGCAAATGCCACACTCGTCACCAGTCCTTGTGGCGCGGTGCTGTACTGTTCTCCGATGTTCACCATCACGCTCGACCCCGTGCCGTAGGTGGCTTTGCCCAACCCTGCGTCGAAACACATCTGACCTGCCAAGGCACCGTGACTGTCACCCAATACACCTGCTATCTGGATAGGGTGGGGCAACAACCCTTCGATGTCGGTTTCTCCGAACACGCTGTCGCACGGCAAAATCTCGGGCAGCATAGAGGCCGGGATGGAGAAGAGTTGCATCAACTCCTTGTCCCACTGCAACGTATGAATGTTCATCAGTAGGGTGCGTGAGGCGTTGGTCACATCGGTCACATGACGGCGTCCACCTGTCAGTTTCCAGATCAGCCAACATTCCATAGTGCCCATCAGCAGTTCCCCTCGTTGGGCTGATTCGCGAGCTCCTTCAACGTGGTCCAACAACCACTCTGCTCCAGAGGCCGAGAAGTAGGGGTCGATAATTAGACCGCTTTTCTCTTGTACCATCGGACCTTTGCCGGCTGCTTTGAGTGCGTTGCAATATTCCGTGCCACGCAGACATTGCCAAACGACGGCATGGGCGATGGGTTTGCCCGAAGTTTTGTTCCACACCACTACTGTCTCGCGTTGGTTGGTGATGCTTAGGCTCAACGAGGTAGGGTCTTTGCGCAAGGCTTCGACCACCTCTGGACTGTCGGTCAGGAGTTCCTGGATGCCCTCCACCACATTGCGGTAGATCTCGTCGGCATCATGCTCCACCCAACCTGGCTGAGGGTAATATTGCTGGTGCGCCTTGTTGATGCGCTTCAACATTTCCAATTTCTCATTGAAGAGCATCACCTTGGTTCCACTTGTACTTTGATCTATGGCGAGAATCATAAGCGATAATTACAAATTACGAATTACAAATTACCTTCCTTTGGGGACAATCGCCTCCCCTCGGGGTCCTCGCAGCAATTAGGAGGGTTGATAACCCTCCGCGAGAAGACGAGGCTTTAGCCAAGGGGCAATTTGGGTGGGGGTCTTATCTCTTTATGAAATCCAACGCACTCTTGACAATTCCCTCGGTATCAATGCCATAGTGGTGGAAAATCTCCTTGTTGGTGCCATGAATGGCATCTTCGTCTGGAATGCCGAGGATGCGGACGGGAACGGGATTCTCGGAAAGAATCTCACACACCATGGCACCCAGGCCTCCAAACTTGGAGTGTTCCTCGACGGTGATGATTCGACCTGTCTCGCGAGCCGCTTTCAGTACAGCCTCTTTGTCGCAAGGCTTGATCCAAGCCATGTCCAGGACGCGGGTTGAGATACCCTGTTTGGCCAATTCGATACCTGCCTGCTGGGCATGATAGACCGTTTCGCCTACAGCAATGATCGTGAGGTCTTTGCCATCCATCAGCAGGTTGGCTTTGCCCACTTCAAACAGGAAGTTGTCGTCGGCATAGACATCCGGCACGGCAGCTCGTCCGACACGTACATAGCAGGCCTGGGGATAATCGACCAACAGTTTGACCAACTTCTCGGTCTGACGACCGTCACAAGGCAGGCAGATGCTCATGCCCGGGAAACAACGCAGTACGGCCATGTCGTGCAACGAGTGGTGGGTCGTACCCAACGCACCGTAAGCTACTCCGCCGCTCACACCCAAGATAGTGACTGGGTTGCGACTATAGGCCAGATCCACTTTGACCTGTTCCAAGCTGCGAGCTACATAGAAGCAGGCGGGGCCACATACGAAGGTCTTTTTGCCCGAATGGGCCAGACCGGCGGCAATGCCCACGGCATCTTGTTCTGCAATACCGCACTCGACAAACTGCTCCGGCAGTTCCTTGGCAAAGTCACCTAAGGTGACAGAACCACGGGCATCGGTAGTGACGGCTACTATATCTTTGTCCTCTTTGGCCAATGCCAACAGAGTATCTGTAAAACTTTTTCTACAAGCAAACATGTGTTTTCTTTTTTAGTGTTTTATAGTTACTATCGTCTCAATAGCTACTATAAATTATAACTGGGACTTCAACTCTTCAATCGCTTGGTTCAGTTCCACCATAGCCTGCTGGTATTGCTCCTCGTTGGGCATACCGTGATGCCATGAGGCGACATTCTCCATGAAACTGATGCCTTTGCCTTTCGTGGTATTGCTGACGATGAGGTGGGGCTTCCCGTTGTTGTAATCAATGTTTGCAAAAGTATCCTTGATGCTCTGCATGTCGTCACCATTCATCTCTTTGACGTCCCATCCGAAGGCGCTCCAACGTGTCGGGATGCTGTCCAATGCCATGACATCTTCGGTGTTGCCCGATATCTGCAAGTGGTTGCGGTCGATGATAGCGACCAGGTTGTCAAGTTTATATTGGTGACCTGCCATGGCGGCTTCGTAGATAGAGCCTTCGCCCTGTTCTCCGTCGCCCATCAGGACGTAGGTCTTGTAGTTGCGTTTGTCCATTTTAGCGGCGATGGCCATACCCACGCCGATGCTCAGTCCGTGTCCCAAGGAGGTGTTGGTCAACGAGGGAGCTATGAAACCGCGACTTTCCAGTACGGTATAGAGGGCCTCCACACAATGCCCTTTGCTGAGTATGAATCGGTCGCGGTTGGGATCCTTGACCTGTGCCGGACTGATGTTCATAATGTCCGAATAGAGTGCTGTCATGACGTTGAGGCTTGACAAGTCGCCTCCGATGTGACCGGCTTTGGCATTATAGACTATCTCCATAAGCCGCTTGCGGTTTACTGCACTCTGCAATGTGAGTTCTTTAACGTTCATATATTTAGAGAAAAGTAAGTGCTTTTTTTTGGGGGGGGGGAAGTTAACGCTATGCTCTGAAGTTAGCTGGAGTTAGCGCTTCGCTTCGGGAGTTAGCTGAAAATTGTTAATTTTTCATTTTTAACTTTTAATTGTCATTGACCGGTATCGCCCTCGGCTTGTTTTCTTCGCGCAACAGCAGGTCCTTGGCCTTCGGCTTGTTCTCGGGAGTGAGCAGTAGGATCTGCACATTGTCTTTCCACACGTTGCAAGGTCCGTTGGCATTCTGTAGGAACTTGTCGGTGGGACAGTAGTTGTCGTGCACCTGGATGTTCGACGACCCCTCGTCCGTATATATCCAGAACCAATGTTCGGGGTCGTGGGCATAACTGGGTTTGCCGATGTCGCTGATGCGGTTGTGGTAAATCTCGGTGCCAGGCTGATTGCCCAAGGTGTAGATGCCGGCGCAGTCGTACATGTGTAGGGCAAACTGCTGTATGTCGTTGTCATACACTTTGTTGTCGTGCATACAACTCCGCTTGGCGTTCCAACTCCAACCCAACGAGATAGCGGTATAGGGCACCCGTCGTATCGTGTTGTTGGCGATGTGCATCTCGGCCACATGACCTGCGGCGATGGCTACGCACCCCCAGTCCTCGGTACCTATCTCGTGGATGTCGTTGTGGCTCACTTTCAGCGCGGTAACCACTTCCCGACGGTCCGAAGGGTTGTAAGGCAAATGGGTCTCTTCTCCTTGTGGAGCAAAGGTGCCTGCCACAATCCCGTTGCCGGCGATATCGGCGAACGTGCAGTAACTTATTTCGCCTCCCTGTGTGCCCCATTGGTAGTCGATGCCCGTGCTGCCTAAGTGCTCAAAGTGGCAATGGCGGAAGCGGATCTCTTTGGCTCCCAGCACTTTCACCGCTGCGGCGGGACGTTCCAACCAGCCTTGGTTGTCCAAGTCAAAATTGTCCGTGCGGGGCATGGGTGCCTCAAATTGATAGGCTTCGGTGAGTGGCATACCTGCTTGCAGGGGGACATGTCCTTGCCGAGAGGGGCGGAGCCAAGTGCTGTGACTGAAGGTGATGCCTTCCACCGTAATGTCCTCGACGGGGCGGTCCAACGTACCCTCGATGGTGAGCAACGTCTCGGTGACCGGCACGATGGCTTCGTCTATTATCTGGTTATTATGAGGGTAGTAATAGACTCGTTGTTTCTGTAGGTCCAAATACCACTCGCCTGGTTCGTCCAACAACGCTTTGTGGTTGGTTAGGTAAAAAGGCGAGGCATTCCACCCTTTCGGTCGGTCATGGCAGAGGGGCGATGGCCACGGATGGGAGAACTGTATCTCCGCCTCGGGTTGGTGAAACCGTACGGCTACGGAGTCGCCCTCTTGTTGCAGACTCTCGATGCGCAAAACCGAGACGCACCACATCTCGTGCAGCACCATCTCGGCATGGTCCACCCCTTGCTTCATCAGTTTTCTCAAGGCGGGGGTGGAGGGTACATAAAGCACTTGTCCTTTCCTGTCTTGACTCAGCACGCGACTCATATCGTCCCACTTTGCTACATCCTTGGCGCGCGTGGCCTTCTGTCCGTTGATGTAGAGTTGGCGGAACTCCAATGGACGTCCTTGAAACTCGGGCACGGGGCAACTCCAAAGTTTTCCCTCTTTCTTCCAACCCTTCAGTTCCAGGCCACCAGACACCTCTACTTGAGGATTCCCTTGTGCATCTCGGGCACCCACCAGACGGATATGACTGTCTTCGGGACGGAGCACCAATGTCTTCTCCAGGGTGTATTTGCCCGGTGCCAAGTGAATGTCGATGGTCGTGCTGTCTCCCTTTCGGTGCAATTCGCGTGCCTCCTTAATGGCCTCATAAAGAGACCTTTCCGAACTTGTGTG
>CACYQQ010000036.1 GCA_902776605.1 uncultured Bacteroidales bacterium
ATCAATTTGTATGGTTGTTTTTGGTACTACAAATATACGAATTATTTCGCTATTCTCCAAATTTTCAAGCAATTATATTTTCGTCGAACTCACGTTATTTATTGAAATTTGTCTATAACTTAATCATATTATAGCGTAAAATGAATGTAGAAGAAGCTCCACAACCATTTAGGGTTGATTGCTATCCCACCAGCATCAGTGAAATTACTACCTATCCACATCTAGTACAAAGTCTTTCTGATTTAAAACTAAGAGATGGTAGCTATAAATTCCCTGTTTATTATGATTCTGTCAAGAATGTTGAATTAATCGACTTTCTTAATCTAGATTGTTGTATTCAAGATTTTATTGAAATAGCAGAAATGCGTGAAAAAATTAATTTACAAAGAATTCACACAATTTTGGATACCCCGACAATCTACAAAGTAAGCAACAAGAATGGCCAAATATGTCCATTATTAGTATTTACAGCAACAGAAAACGGAGACGAGGCACCCCGATTCATGATTCCATTGTTCGAATTATGCCAATCAAATTGGCATGAACGCCCATTCCAAAAAATTTTGAATTTTTATAATAATATTAAAAATCAAAAAATAGGTTTAGTTTGTTACCATTTGCTTCACAATTATCAGACCGAAAGAATCAAGCGCATATACCCCGCCAATATCTTTTTTCTCATTTTCCGAAACAGGACAAACGAAAAGTTATAAATAATGTTTATCTATTTTTTTTTGAAATGAAGCCCTTCCCTGTTCTAAAATTAAATACGAGCATTACTGATGTATTTAAGAAAATCACTTCAATTGAATTTAAAGAAGGTATCAATACTGGATTAAATCCAAAAATTAAGATCATAGAAGAAAATGGACCTATGCAAAATATTGCCGAGTATTCCACTCACGACATAAAGGTGGATGGCTATATAAATGACGTAAAAGTGTCTGCGGCATTTTCTCAGGTGTTATGGATGATTTGTTCAATCGCATACCGTCATTACGAATCAATTGCAATAAATTCAGAATTGGAGAATGAGATAGACAAAAAAGGCACAACACGAGAGCAATATATCCAAAACTTACAAAAAAGTCAAGAAGAAGAGGCGCTTTACCAATTAAAGTTGATTAATGAAAAAGATGTATTTCAGAATTCTTGTAAATTACTTAACATAATAGAGAAAATTTCTAAAAAAACTCTCGAAGAAAATGAAATGGACGATCTATACAAATTAGAAATGGACGATTGCGTTGGCAGCAGAATCAATGGATTATATGTCTATGCAATGGCCTTTATACTTCTTCATGAATACACACATCACATTCTTAAAACCCCCAACCCTCTCGAAGACGAAATCAATGCAGACAGCCATGCATTTTGGACATTATTCTCCGACTTAGAAGGCAAAGAAAAGAATACGGCACAACTTGGAATATTGTGTGCCTTAGTATCTATAATTTTTTTCAACCCAACCCTTAAAGATGACACCAACCACCCACGTCCTGTCTCAAGAATATTTGATTATTATGATATTGTAAAAGAAGAAGGCCCTAAATGTGCTGGTTTAATGTGCAATCTCTTCTGGGCTTGGGCAGTTTATACTCGCGACAACGACATGCCCTCGCTTCCCACCGTTAAGGAATTACCTAACACAACGAATCCTTATGAAACAACCATAGAAAACATTAGAAAATACATGATACAAAAAGAGACACTTGCCTACTCTCAATCCACTATAAGCTGAAGCAAATAATTACCACAAATGATTACAGGAAATCATTCAGTCTATTCTATCATGTAGAGATTACAACAAATGTGCGTAAACCAGCGGAAACTTTCAAAAGTAAGGAGTTTCCGCTGGTTTACGCACAAAAATTGACCATTTGCATAAAACGAGGTAGAGAAGACCCTTGCTTGTTTTTCCGTTCATTTCTATCCTTGGAGAAACAAATTATAACTTGAGCAATTCCTGTCAATGGATGTCTGTTGTAGAAACGAAATCTTTGTCACCTTGAACTGTCACCGAGAGGGGAAGCGAGATATTTATTGACCAAAAACGTATGTAGAGGTTACAAATTGAGCAACTATTTCGAAAATTGGATATCGGAGAGGGGGAAAGAGAGGTCATAATTTGGTAAATTAAAGGAATTTAACTAACTTTGCCCCGCTTTTTCCACTAAAGGAAGGGCTTAATAATTAACTATATGTCTAACAATTTAAAGAACACAGCCGTTGAGGACTTCGATTGGGAAGCATACGAGAACGGCGAATCTCTTGGAGGCAAGAGCGTAGAAGAACAGACCGCCAGCTACGAAAAAACACTGAATTCGGTCAACAACAACGAGGTAATCAAAGGTACTGTAACCAGCATCAACAAGCGCGAGGTTATCGTTAACATTGGTTACAAGAGCGAGGGCGTTATCTCCAGCTCAGAGTTCCGCTACAACCCAGACCTGAAGGTCGGTGACGAGGTAGAGGTTTACATCGAGAGCCAGGAGAACCGTCAGGGCCAGCTCGTTCTTTCTCACAAGAAGGCACGTGCCACTACTTCTTGGAGCCGCGTAAACGAGGCTCTCGAGAACAATGAGGTCATCACCGGCTTCGTTAAGTGCCGTACCAAGGGTGGTATGATCGTTGATGTATTTGGCATCGAGGCATTCTTGCCAGGTTCACAGATCGACGTTAAGCCTATCCGTGACTATGACGTATTCGTCAACAAGACAATGGAATTCAAGGTCGTTAAGATCAACACCGAGTTCCGTAACGTAGTAGTAAGCCACAAGGTTCTCATCGAGGCAGAACTCGAGGAGAAGAAGAAAGAGATCGTTTCACAGTTGCAGAAGGGTCAGGTTATTGAGGGTACCGTCAAGAACATCACTTCTTACGGTGTATTCATTGACCTCGGCGGCGTAGATGGTCTCATCCATATCACCGATCTCTCTTGGGGTCGCGTAAGCGATCCAAAGGAGGTTGTTTCACTCGACCAGAAGATCAATGTCGTTATCCTCGACTTCGATGAGGAGAAGAAGCGTATCGCATTGGGTCTCAAGCAGCTCACCCCACATCCATGGGATGCACTTGATCCTAACCTCCAGGTTGGTGACAAGGTTAAGGGTAAGGTTGTTGTCATGGCCGACTACGGTGCATTCGTTGAGATTGCTCCTGGCGTTGAGGGCTTGATCCACGTCTCAGAGATGAGCTGGAGCCAGCACGTTCGCAGCGCTAACGACATCCTCAAGGTAGGCGACGAGGTTGAGGCACAGATCTTGACCCTCGACCGTGCAGAGCGCAAGATGTCTCTTGGCTTGAAGCAGCTCAAGGCTGATCCATGGGCCGACATCGAGGTTCGCTTCCCAGTTGGTTCTACCCACACCGCTAAGGTCCGCAACTTCACCAACTTCGGTGTATTCGTTGAGATCGAGGACGGCGTAGAGGGTCTGATCCACATCAGCGACCTGAGCTGGACCAAGAAGATCAAGCACCCATCAGAGTTCACTCAGATTGGCGCTTCTATCGAGGTACAGGTTCTGGAGATCGACAAGGACAACCGTCGTCTCAGCCTTGGCCACAAGCAGCTTGAGGAGAATCCTTGGGACGCTATCGAGGCTAAGTACACCGTTGGTTCAGTTCACACCGGCAAGATTGCCGAGATGATTGACAAGGGTGCTGTTATCTCTCTCGAGGAGGGCGTAGAGGGCTTTGCTACTCCTAAGCACCTCCAGAAGCAGGATGGTTCACAGCCAGTTGCAGGTGAGGAACTTGAGTTCAAGGTCATCGAGTTCAACAAGGAGAGCCGCCGCATCATCCTGAGCCACAGCCGCATCTTCGAGGATGCTGCCAAGGCTGACGCTCGTCGTGAGCAGCAGGCTGCACGCAAGGCCAAGAAGGCCGAGGCAGCTGAGGCACCAGCACAGATGCCAGCTATCGAGAAGACTACCCTCGGTGACATCGACGCTCTTGCAGCACTCCGCGACAAGCTCGCTGGCAAGTAATCTTGCAAAATGACAAACAAGGGCGGACTTTTGACAAAATGTCACATCGCTTTGCCCGAAACATAGTTAGCAGACCCTCCCGCGAGGGTCTGCTTTTTTTTCTGCATTTTTTTCGAAAAAAAAGTTTGGAGATATCAAAATATCTTATTATCTTTGCATCGCTAAATTCTTCGATTATTACTTTAAACCGTTTAAACACTAAAAACTACAATGGCAGTATTTTGTTCCGTAAAAATCTCAGGAGACTATGCTGTGGTAAAAAGCGAGGAAGCGAACCTAAGGGCATTGAGGTTCGACCTATCGAAAAGTTACAGCCGATGCTACGAAAACACAAAAGACCAGACAAGATCTTACTTGGAAGAGATTGTCAACTGGTGTGGTGAAAGACCCCAGAACGTGGAAAACGTCCTCAAAAGTCTGATGATGTACCTTACCGTCAAGAGACGTCAGATGGGTCTTACAGCATAGTTTTTCTGTTAGTGCGCTTGACAAACAGCGCGCATTGCTAAAAAAATTAGCCGAAAGATATCACTTTTCTAAATGGAATAGCGGTATCTTTCGGTTTTTTTGATTATATTTGCACGCGATTTTTATAGTATATTTTTGGATAATGAATAAAAACACCATCATTGGCATCCTGCTGTTGTTCGGCCTCCTCATGGGCATGCAATGGTACAACGGCAAGGAAGCTGCAGAAAAAGAGGCGGCTCACAAGGCGCTGGTCGAGAAAAGAAACGCCGAGCGTGAAGCCGAACTGAAAAAACAGGCCGAATGGCAGGCCATGCAGGATACCCTCACCCAGGAGCAGAAAGACAGTCTGAACATCGCTGCCGCCTTGCAGGATAGCCTGAACGACATCAAACATTTCGGTGTATTGGCATCGGCCTCGAAGGGCGAAGCCAAAATCGTCACATTGGAGAACGACGTGTTGCGCCTCACCCTCAACACCCACGGTGGTATGATTGAGAGCGTGACGCTCAAGGAGTATATCAACAACTTGGATTCGACCCAGTTGCAACTCTTCGACACCCGCAACAACAAGATGGCCATCCTCTTTGAGGGTCGCGGACAATATCGTGACGACATCAGCACCGAGGAACTCTACTTCGATGCCATCAACCAGACCGACAGCACTGTCACCATGCGTCTGAAGTCGGACGACGGCGGCGTGCTCGACTTTGTCTATTCGCTCAAGGCTGGCAGCTACGTAGTTGGCTTTGACATCCACACCCAGAACAAGAACCTCCTCACCAACGACAGCCGTTTCAACCTCAAGTGGACGCAGAAGTTGCTGCGCACCGAGATTGGACGTGACTTTGAGGAGCGTTACAGCAGTCTGTACTACCGCTTTGCCGGTGAGGAACCGGATGACGACGACCTGGGCAGTTCGACCAAGAACGGCGTCAAGAACGTCAGTGGTGCGCTCACCTGGTTCAACTTCAAGAACCAGTTCTTCTCGTCTATCCTCGTAAGCCGTAACCTCTTCAAGGACGGAGAGTTGCGTTCGGACATGATCGAGGAAGAGAGTCGCGATGGGTACCTCTACTTGAAGAACTATGCCGCCAACCTCTACTTCGACATGGAGCAGGAGACGGAGCGTTTCTGTTTCTTCTTCGGCCCGAACAACTATCCTTTGCTCAACGACCTAAGCGAAGAGATTGCCGAGCAGGTGGGTCTGGACGGTGAGGACATTGAGTTGGAACACACCATCTACCTAGGATGGCCTATCGTCCGTTGGGTGAACCGCTTCATCGTATTGCCATTCTTCCACTGGTTGGATAGCTACGCCTTGAACTATGGTCTGATTATCCTCTTGATGACCCTGCTTATCAAGTTGATTACCATGCCGCTGACCTACAAGTCGTTCGTGGCATCGGCCAAGATGCGTATTGCACAGCAACTCCCAGAGGTTCAGGCACTGAACGAGAAGTATCCGAACCAGGAAGATGCCATGAAGAAGCAGCAGGAGATGATGGCTCTGTATGGCAAGATGGGTGTCAACCAGATGGGTGGTTGTCTGCCAATGTTGCTCCAGTGGCCAGTGTTGATTGCCCTGTTCTACTTCTTCCCAACCAGTATCGAACTGCGCGGCGAGAGTTTCCTTTGGGCGCATGACCTTTCGACCTACGACGCCGTTATTACTTGGGACAGCTACATCCCTGTAGTGGATTGGATCTTCCACCAGCATATCTCCCTGTTCTGTATCCTGATGACTGCCACCAACATCTTCTACACTTGGTTGATGCAGAAGCAGAACCCATCGCAGCAAAGTATGCCTGGCATGAAGGCCATGATGTACTTGATGCCATTGATGTTCCTGGCCATCTTGAACAACTATTCAGCTGGTCTGTCTTACTACTACTTCCTCTCTACCCTCTTCGGCATCATCCAGACCTACGCTATCCGTCTGTCGATGAACGAGCCTAAGATCTTGGAGCAGTTGAAGTACAACATGACTCACCCCAAGAAGAAGAGCGAGATGTCGGGTTGCGCCGGATTGGCCGCCAAGGCTCAGGAGGCTCAGAAGTTGCAGCAGCAACAGATGAAGGCTCAAGCTCGCAAACAATATAGATAATAGAATAAAAAGATTAAAAGTTAAAAATGAAATAACGGATATACCGCATTTTGGTTTTTAACTTTTAATTTTTAAATAGTTAAACAATAATTCTTCTCTACGTATGGATTCTAATCAGCGTTACATGATGCGTGGCGTAAGTGCCAGCAAGGAAGACGTGCACAATGCAATCAAAAACATCGACAAGGGCCTCTACCCTCAGGCATTCTGCAAAATCATTCCCGACATCCTGGGCGGCGACCCAGAGTATTGCAATATCATGCACGCTGACGGTGCAGGCACCAAGACCAGTCTGGCCTACATGTACTGGAAAGAGACGGGCGACCTCTCTGTCTGGAAAGGCATTGCACAGGACAGTCTCATCATGAACATCGACGACCTGATTTGCGTCGGCGCCGTCGATAACATCCTAGTATCGTCCACCATCGGCCGTAACAAGATGCTCATACCTGGCGAGGTCATATCGGCCATCATCAACGGCAACGACGAACTGATGGCAGAACTCCGCGAGATGGGTATCGGCGTCTATGGCACGGGTGGTGAGACGGCCGACATCGGTGACTTGGCTCGCACGGTGATTGTCGATTCTACTGTCACCTGCCGCATGAAGCGCAGTGACGTCATCAACAATGCCAACATTCAGGCAGGCGATGTCATTGTCGGTCTGGCAAGTTATGGCAAGGCTACCTACGAGAAGGAATACAATGGCGGTATGGGTTCCAACGGACTCACCTCTGCCCGCCATGATGTCTTCAGCAAGTATCTGGCCGAGAAATATCCTGAGAGTTACGACCATGCCGTTCCTGAGGAATTGGTTTACAGCGGAGGTCTCAAGTTGACCGATGCCGTCGAAGGCAGTCCATTGGATGCCGGCCAGCTGGTATTGAGCCCAACCCGCACCTACGCGCCTGTGGTCAAGAAGATGCTCGATGCCATGCGCCACGACATTCACGGCATGGTACATTGTTCGGGCGGTGCGCAGACCAAGGTGTTGCATTTCATCAAGAACCTGCACGTCATCAAGGACAACCTCTTCCCTATCCCACCCCTGTTCCGTACTATCCACGAGCAGTCGGGCACCGATTGGCAGGAGATGTACAAGGTCTTCAACGTGGGTCATCGTCTGGAGGTTTATCTCCCAGCCGAAAAAGCTCAGCAGGTCATCGAGATTGCCAAGTCGTTCAACATCGACGCCCAGATTATCGGCCGCGTCGAAGCCAGCGATCACGCCCACGTCACCTTGCACACGGAGAACGGTGTCTTTGAATATTGATTCAAGACCCTGGAGCCGCCGAGTGGTACATTAAACAAGTAGGATGCAAGATATCGAATTAGCAATCATTGACTCCAACACGCTTGTGCGTATGGGATTGCAGTCACTTTTGGAAGAGATTCTTCCGAAGGTGACTGTACGCTCTTTTGGGTCCTTCGATGAACTGATGGCCGACACACCCTACTATTTCGTGCATTACTTTGTATCGGCCAACATCTTTTTCGAGCATGCCTCCTTCTTCCGCGAACAGGGTCGAAAGACTATCTTGTTGGTACAGAACCAAGAACAGGCGCAACGTGCCGGACTTCCCTCTATCGACGTGACGCAAAGCGAAAGCCACCTGGTGCAACAGTTGATTCGCCTCCGAGAAATGGGACGACAAATGGGTGGACATTCTCAACAAGATGATTCCGTTGCTCAGAGCAACAATCGCGTCCCTCCGATGTCCAACAAAGGCGTGGGCACTATCGACTCCCGCAGTTTCAAGACAGAACTCAACCCACAGATGCAACCGGAACTCTCTCTTCGCGAGATTGAAGTATTGCAGTTCTTGGTAAAAGGATTAACCAACAAGGAGATTGCCGACAAACTGAATATCAGTCTGACAACGGTCATCACGCACCGCAAGAACATCCAAGAGAAGACCGGCATCAAATCGCTATCCGGACTTACCGTCTATGCAGTCTTCAACGGCCACATTGACATTGACGAAATATAACTCGCCAGAGGTTCTTCAGCCAACGGAACGTTATAAGTTCCAGACGTGCTAAAGAAATAAGAGGTGTACCTGCCCCAAACGGCAAGTACACCTCGGTTTTATTATGGAAATAGGCTAAAGAGTAATCTATACCATCGAGAACGAGATATACAATCGAGGAAGTTTTTTATTAATTATATGTATTCTTAGAAAAAAAGTGGATTATTTTTGAACATCGTCTTAGACCATAACCAGACTTCAAACTCTCAGTTAAGTGCACCTCTCTGTCCAGAATTTGGACAGTTTGCACCTACGAAATGGGGTTTTGCGGTTGCAGCAATACACAATTCGGACTTTTCTTGCCAACTTTGCGCCAAGAAAACAAAGCTATGAAGAAAATCTTTGCTGTAATCATTCTGGTCATACACCTGACCATGGGCGTTGCACAAGAGGCACGTCGGCTCACGCTCGACGAGACGATCCTCCTGGCGCGACAGAAGTCGCCCAGCGCGGTGGCGGCACAACACACGTTGCGAAGTGCCTATTGGACCTATCGGAATTACCTGGCCACCTACAAACCCGCCGTATCGCTAATCGAATCACCCTACTACCGACGCAAGTTCGAACTCGTCACTCAAGCTGACGGCACGACCGAATACAAGTACGTCAACCGCATGGGCAACGAACTCACCTTGCAGGTGTCGCAACAGATTCCTCTCACGGGAGGTAGCCTCTTCATACAGAGTAACTTGGAACGTACCGACCAAGGGTTCGGAGGCAAGTCTCGACATGCCTACAGCACGGAACCTATCTCGATTGGCTACCAGCAGAGCATGATCGGTTACAACGAAATGAAGTGGAACCGACGCATCGAACCTCTCCGTTGGCAAGAGGCGCAAAAGCAATACAGCGAGACGATGGAACTGGTGGCGTCACAGGCTTGCAACTATTTCTTCGCCTTGGCCACGGCACAAACCAACGTCGAGATTGCCCGCTGTAACTTGGCTTCGGCCGACACCCTTTTTTACTATGCCGAAGGGCGTTACAACATCGGCACCATTACCGAGAACGAGATGCTGCAACTCCAACTCAACCGTCTGCGCGAAGAGAACAACCTCATCGATGCCGAAGCCAACCTCCAGTCGGCCGCCGAGAGCCTCCGCAACTACCGCGATCTACCCACCACGGCACAACTTTGCGCCGTGACCGATGACCACCTGCCACAGTTGGAAGTCACTGTGGCCGAGGCACTTGCATTGGCAATGCAAAACAATCCAGACCCCGACAATTTCCGTCGCTCACAACTGGAAAGCCGACAGAATCAAGCCTACGTCCGTGCCAACACCGGACTCAAAGCCGACCTCTATCTCCAATTCGGCCTCTCGCAGACCGGAACGGAACTGACCGATGCCTACCGTCGTCCCTCGGACATGCAATATGCCTCGGTGACCCTCTCGGTACCCATTCTGGATTGGGGGCGAGGCAAAGGGCGCCGACGAGTGGCTCAATCGAATGTCGATCTCGCCGACATCCGTGCCGAACAGGGCATGAAGAGTTTCGTGCAAAACGTCACGCAGATGGTGCAGCAATTCAACCTCCAATCCCGTCGCGTGGCTGTTGCCCGACAGACCGACCAGACCGCCATGAAACGATACGAAGTGGCACGCCGACTATATATACTGGGCAAGAACACTATTCTGGACCTCAACAGCGCTATCGCAGAAAAGGATTCTTCGCGTCGCAACTACATCCAGAGTCTATCGGCCTATTGGTCACTCTATTATGGACTTCGTTCCCTCACGGGTTACGACTTTGCCCTCCAGTTGCCCATCGCCCATTCCCTACCTTGACATAAGTAGAAAGCATTCCTTTCAATTCCCATTCACACTCCAAACAAACTATTTTATGGATACCCTTTTACCTCCACGCCCCTGGTATATTCGCCACCGTTTTCCGTTGCTGCTTGGTCTCATCATCGGCTCACTCATCGTCTATGCCATCACCCTTTCCGCAGGACCGAGCCAACTACGCATTGACGCCGACATGGTGCAAGTGGGCGAAGCCACGAACGCCCCCTTCCTCGAGTATATTGATGTAGAGGGATTGGTTCAACCCATTCGCACACAACGCATTAACACTCTCGAATCGGGCAGCGTGACACACATCCTGGCCGAAGAGGGACAGACGCTTCATGCCGGTGACACCATCCTCATCCTCTCCAATCCCGACCTGGAGCAGACCATTGCCGACTTGCGCGACGAATTGGAACGACAGGAAACATCCTATCAGGAGAAACTCCTGGAGCAGGAGAAACTCCGCCTCACGTTGAGCAAACAGGCACTCCAGACCAGTCACGAGCAACAGCGCTTGGACAAGAACATCCAGTTGGACCGAGAGGAGCACCGCATGGGCATCAAGAGCAAGGTGCAACTGGACCTCTCCGAAGACGAATACCGCTATCAGCAGCAACGCACCGAATTGGAGTTGCTCTCCTTGCGCAACGATTCTGCCACCGCCTCGCTTCGCGCCCAAATCATGGAGCGCGACATGGAACGCGGAAAAAAGAAATACCTCCGTTCCGCTGCCCGACTGAAAGATCTGGTGGTTCGCGCTCCCTGCGACGGTCAACTCAGTTTCATCTCCGCCACCCTGGGACAACGTGTCAGCACCGGCGAACAGATAGCCGAAATCAAGGTACTGACCAGTTACAAAGTACATGCTGCCCTCAATGAATATTACGTCGAACGTATCTCGGCGGGACTGCCTGCCAGCATCTACCAACAGGGGCAGACCTACCCTCTCCACATCAGTCGCGTGGTTCCCGAGGTGCACAACCGCACCTTCGATGTGGATCTGGTCTTCGAAGGCGATTGCCCCTCCAATATCCGAATCGGCAAATCCTACATGGTCAAAGTGGAACTCGGCAAGGCGGATAGCACCGTCGTCATTCCCCGTGGAGATTTCTACCAACACACCGGCGGACGTTGGCTCTACCGACTCGATGACTCGGGGAAGCGGGCATTGCGTACACCTGTCAAGATTGGGCGACAGAATCCTTCCCAATACGAGATTATTGAGGGACTGCAACCCGGCGACCGCATCATTACTTCCGGTTACGACCATCTGGGCGACACCGAAATGCTGATACTGAAGTGAGGTTATAAGGTCGCTTCGCTGGT
Organism: uncultured Bacteroidales bacterium; assembly: GCA_902776605.1. Classification (GTDB taxonomy): domain Bacteria; phylum Bacteroidota; class Bacteroidia; order Bacteroidales; family UBA3663; genus Liminaster. The sequence goes on from CACYQQ010000036.1 coordinate 11,714, forward strand.
GAGGTGGGAGGTTGTAAGGTTATGAGGTTGTAAGGTTCACCTACTGTTCACCCACTACTCAGCAGGGCATTGGTTGGTTATAGGTGGGTGTTGGCTTTCTGTTTCATGCTACTTTACCCTCTACTCTTTCCATTGTCCTTTACCCTCTACTCTCGCCCGCTAAGCCTCTACTGTCAAAAAAATGGACATTTGAACCCCTCGTCCTATTGAAAAGCTCTTTTCCTTGATTAAACAATATCCAATTCTGATTATCTTTGCAACGCGAAAAGGCTTTTTCAATGGAAAGTTGAAAACTGTAAACCGCAAATTGAAAGTTGAAAATTGAAAATTGAAAAAGCCTTTTCGTAATTTGTAATCCGTAATTTGTAATTAGTAATTAGTTTGTAATTTGTAATTAGTAATTAGTAATTTATTATTTATAATTAGTTTTATGGCACTTATCCAAATTACCAACCTCCAGAAGGTTTTCCGCACCGAACTCGTAGAGACGGTGGCATTGAACAACGTTTCACTCACGGTCGAGAAAGGCGAATTTGTCGCCATTATGGGTCCGTCGGGTTGCGGCAAATCTACCTTGCTCAACATCTTAGGTCTGCTCGACACTCCCACTTCAGGCGAATATCTGCTCGATGGTGTAGATGTAAGCCAATGTTCCGAGTCCGAACGCACCGACATCCGCAAGGGTACTTTGGGATTTGTTTTTCAGGCATTTAACCTCATCGAAGACCTCAATGTGGAGGAGAATATCGAACTGCCCCTGCTCTACATGGGTCTGCCCAAAGCCGAACGGCAGCGCCGCATCCAGGATGCCATGGAACGAATGAACATCGGACATCGCGCCAAGCACTTCCCTGCCCAACTCTCGGGTGGTCAGCAGCAACGTGTTGCCATCGCCCGCGCCGTAGTTTGCCAACCCTCCCTTATCCTAGCCGACGAACCTACGGGTAACCTCGACTCCAAGAATGGCCACGAGGTGATGGAACTCCTCTCCGAACTTCACAAAGAGGGCACCACCATCGTCATGGTGACCCACTCGCAGAAGGATGCCACCTATGCCGACCGCATCGTCAACCTGTTCGATGGACAAGTGGTAGAGAAGGTGGAACTGTAGGACAATTGATAATTGACAATTGATAGCCTATTAATTGAAAATTGAAAGTTGAAAATTGAAAAGGCAATCAGAGTTCGTAATTTGTAATTAGTAATTTGTAATTAGTGCTTAGAACTTCATGCATTCCTTAAAATCAGCACTCCGATTCCTTTCAAGGCAGAAAGTGTTTACCGCCATCAACGGGATGGGGCTGGCACTTTGTCTGGCCTGTTGCATTATCTTGAGCAGATACCTGTATTGTCAGTTCACCCCCGACAGACACCTCATTGACCCTGAGACTTGCTATGTCATCTACCGACATGGTGATGGTCCCAGAGGCAAACAAGCTATATCGATAAGGGATGCCAAAAATCACTACAACGACGAGGGGAAAAACTACTTGGACCAGCTGGTAGCAGATTATTGCAACCTCTATGAGTTTCCCGACACAGATGTCCAATTGGGCGGGAAGAACTGGACAGGCAATCTGCTGTATGCCGACAGTACCTTGACCCACTTCTGGCACTATGACATCGAAGGCGATGCCAAAGCATTGACCCACAAAGATGTCTGTTGGGTATCGGCCGACTACATCGCCCGACTTGGATTGACACCGGAGGAGGCACTCGACACCACCCTCAGTATCAAGTTTAACCATTTCCGCATCGTGGGCATCTTTCACCATCCCGATGGAGAAGAGATTGTCAATCCAGACATCATCATTCCCTCCCATTCCCTTCCTCCTGTACTCCGCAACAACTTCTCCATCATCCGCGTGCATCCTGGATTCGATGCTGAGGAGGCCATGGAAAGACTCTCCACCTTTGGAGAAACCGAAAGGCATCACATCATATACAGTGACAACTTCATCAAACACGAAATCGTTCCTTGGCGCAAGAGCTATATGTACTATGACGACTATACCGACGTCTTCAAGATGCACCATTACTGCAATGCCACCTTATGCTGGATCTTGGCAGGTGTATTGCTCTTGATTTTTGCCGTAGGCATCATCAACTTCATCAACCTCAATCTGGTATTGTGGCAACGCCGACAGCACGAGGCGGGAGTACGTCGCATCTTCGGCCGACAGAAGCGACAAATCTGTCTGGACCTCTGGATAGAGCATCTGGTACTCATCGCCGCCGCTATTCTGTTGGCCTGGCTCATCGTGCAATTGAGCACCCCCTACGTAGTCACCATGCTGGGCGACAGCATCGCTGGCACCCGTTTTGACCTGTTACTCACCTCGGGATTCCTGCTGTTGTTACCGCCGTTGGCGATGGCCTACCCCCTGTACCGGCAACTGCACGCCAACCCAATCTCCTTCTTGCAGCAACGAGGCGGCAGCATACAGAGTCTTCGCACCCGTACGTTGATACTCGGTTTCCAGTATTTCATCACGCTCACACTCATGGTGTTATCCCTCTGGATGCGTTCGCACTTGGACTTCCTGCTCAACCAACCGATAGGATTTGACGCCAATCGCGTGCTACTCTCTCGTCCTGCCTGCTTGTCGGAACTATACGGTTGGAAAAATGGCAAGACATTTTTAGACGACAACCGTGAGGAACTGACCCCGCTATTGGAACAATATGCCGAAAAACTATCGCAAATACCCAGCGTAGAGAGTTTCTGCTTCACCACCAATTATGAACTGCCCATTACCGACAATAATGAGTTTTACTACAATGGGCAGGACGAGAAGCGTACATTGAACAGCATCACGGTCTCGGAGAGTTGGTTCCAGGTCTTTGGCATCCAGTTGCAAGAGGGGACCATGCCGATTCCCTTGGACTTCAGTATTGCCCCCGATAAACGTGGCGGAAACATCTTGAACGGATGGGTGGTGAACCGTTCCGCCTTGCATGTCTTGGGCTATGAGAGTCTGGACAGTGCCATCATCCGGAGGAGCACCCCGATTCTCTATACTGCCAGTGGTCAATATGGACTGGAGTTTGCTCCTATCCAAGGCCTCGTCGGAGACCACTATTCCAGTCATCGCACCCTGGGCATCTCCCCTTGCATCTATTGTATTGAGACAGAAGAGGAGCAGAAATACTGGCGCGAAGACAGTTATATCGCCATCCGTTGCCACGATGGGCAGCAGCGACAGTTGATGACCGAGATGGAGAAACTGCAGAAAGAGATTTTTCCCTCCTATACCCCTGTCTATCAATGGATGTCCGACATTGTCGATGAGCAATACAAGAGCGACCGAATGATAGCCGATGTATATACACTCTTTGCGGCCATTGCCATTATCATCTGTTGCCTCGGTCTGCTGGGACTATCGTTCTACGACATCCGTCAGCGCTATCGCGAGATTGCTATCCGCAAGGCGCATGGTGCCCATCGCCAAGACCTGTACCTCCGTTTAGGGCGCAAGTACATTGCCGTATTGCTCGTTGCCTTTGTACTGAGCATTCCCGTCACCTATCTGTTCATCCACAGCTACACCGAGACCTTTGTCGAGAGTGCACCCCTCACACCTTTCATGTATGTCAAGGCTTTCGCCATCGTGTTGCTCATCTCTCTCCTTACCCTCATCTACCAGTTGGAGCGAGCAGCCCGAATCAATGTTGCAACTACCATCAAGACAGACTAAATTATGTTCCGCCACTATCTGATTATCGCTTTTCGCAACCTGATGCGCAACAAGTTCCAATCGTTGTTTACGATTGTGGGACTGGCAGTAGCGTTCTTCTGTTTCGGTTTCTTTGCCTATTTCGTTCATGCCTATGCCACTTGGGACGAATACTACGAGAAGCACGACAGGGTCATCCAACTTCTCAACACCAAAAGCGGAGATGAATCCGAAAGTGGCATTACGGATGATCAAATCCAAAAGTTGCAGCAGCGCTTTCCAGAGGTAGAGGCAGTATTCCGCTATGTAGATGAAAGTGTACTGTTTGAAGCCACCGATAGCCGTTTCCTAATACAAATGAATGTTATCGAGTGTGACACCAGTCTGCAATATATCTATGAGCCTACTCTGCTGGCAGGAGACTGGGTTTCGGCAAAGACTGCCGACTACAGCATAGTGCTTTGTCAAAGCACTGCCATCCAATTATATGGGTCTGTA
>CACYQQ010000037.1 GCA_902776605.1 uncultured Bacteroidales bacterium
CAATTTGTATGGTTGTTTTTGGTACTACAAATATACGAATTATTTCGCTATTCTCCAAATTTTCAAGCAATTATATTTTCGTCGAACTCACGTTATTATAGTGCCTTAAACGATTAGTTTTCAGTATGCTATAGCAGTTAGTATAGGAGGGAATAAAGACCCCCTCGTTCCCCCTGCATAGGGGGAAGATTAGTCCCGCGCACATAGAGTGTAAGTAAATGAAAGTGAGGGATATACGGTGTTACAATTCTTTGGATGGATTTCAAGCTTAGTGAAGCTTATTTTCGTGTACTTTCGTGTGTTTCGTGGTTATAACCTATCGTAAGTGATTGATTTTCATAGTACCATAGCAAAGTATAGCAAAAAGTATAGCAGTCCGGTGTTTGGATGGGACTGCTATTCTTTGTATCTTTGCGGCACAAAAAAACTGCGGCCATCACTGACCGCAGGAACAAGAGAATTAAAAATGATATGGAGAATTTCGCTTAATAGCCTGGTTCTAAAAATGTCATGTCGAGCGTAGTCGAAACAACTATTAGAAGATTAATAGCCTTGCAAAGGAGAATCGACCGAAGTCCAACCAATCAAGGCGCTGGTGTGCTGCTCCTCGACCCCATCGAAAGGAGAACCCGAGGTCTCACAACTGTAACCCCAGTTCTGAGTGAGGTTCTTGTTGAGGGTGAGCTGAGGTTGAGGCAAGGGGAAGAGGTAGTTCTTGTAGCCGACATTGGTGGCCTTGAGTGAACCGCTGACATCGCCGCCCTCGCGGACCGTCTTGACGAGGATACGCCAACGTACCAAGTCGAACCAATGTTGACCCTCAGCAACAAACTCGTTGAAACGCTCACGTTGGAGAGCCCAACGGAAATGCTCCTTGTCGGTGAGTTGGGCCGGGGTGTAGTCGTCGGCACTTGGAGCGGTGACAGGGAAATGGCGATAAGCACGGCGGCGCACCTGGTTGATATACTCCAAAGCAGTGGCGGTTGGGCCGTTCAACTCATTCTCGGCCTCCGCCTTGATGAGCAGAATCTCGGCATAACGCAGGTAAGTGCTGTTGGTGCTGTAACCTGCTGAATTGGGAGCAGCCAAAGTATAGTTGATGGTGTCGATGTACTTGCGGAAGAGAGGCACGTTGTAGGTGAAACGCGATTGCGTACCATCCTCCTCGTAGGTGCCAGGGAGAGGCAACGACTTGGCGAAAGAACCATCCTTGCGTTGGTCGCGAGCATCGATACGCTCGTAGGCAGGATAGACAAACGAAGAGCCGTCGTCCTTCTTGATGCCATTCTGGAGGATGAGCACCGGTTCGGAGTTGCTGAAGCCCATGGCGAAGGTGCAGTGACCCGAGACGTTGTCGCGGTTGTGCTGCACTTGGAAGAGCGACTCCTTGCCGTTCTTGTTGTTCACCGCCCAGTTGTTGAGGAAATGCTCCTCGAGGGCAAACTTCTTACTGTCGATGATCTGGTCGGCATAGGCAATGGCCTGCTGGTAATTGTAGGCAGCATTGCCTTCGCCCAGAGGACTGGCAGTCTGTGCCCAAGTGAGATAGACCTTCGAGAGGATGCCCAAGGCGGTGTAGCGCGTGGCACGACCCTCGGTGGAACCGGCAAAGACCTCGGGCAGATGGGAGCCGTCCTCCAGGTCCTTGACAATCTGCTGATAGACAACATCGACATTGTCGCGTGCCTGACCCTCGCCATCGCCGTCATGCAAGACAACAGGAACATCGCCATACCAACGCACGAGGTTGAAGTAATGGATGGCACGGAGGATCTTGGCCTCGCCCTGCCAACGGAGTTTCTCCTCGTCGGTGAAAGGACCGTTCTGCACCTTGTCGATGACGATGTTGGCACGATTGATGCCGGTGTAACTCCACTCCCACGAGTCGATGACGAACTGGTTGTTGGGCTGGACGGCGCAGTTGCCAATCTCGCGGATATGTGCCGAATTGGTGTTGGCACCGGCCTTCATATACTCAGTAGAGAGGTCGTCGAAATAGACCGTATGGTTGTTGTAGAGACCATAGAAGCCACCGTGCGTGAATATCTGATAGATGCCGTTGACGGCGGTCTCGACCTCCTCGTTGGTCGAATAGAAACTGTTGACGTCGATGGAACTGATAGGATCTTGGTCCAAGTCCACGCAAGAGGTTGTCAGGCCAAGGGCGGCCAAAAAATATATATATTTCATGAGAAATCGAATTTAAATAATAAATATTAAATAATAAATATTAAGTAATCGGAATACTCTGAGTAATCGGAATAATCGGAGTAATCGGAACTCTCCTCCCCTCGGGGAGGTTGGGAGGGGGTCCCCCTCTCCCTTACAGCGTCAGACTTGCGCCGAAACTGATGGTCTTGGTGGCAGGATAGGTACCGAAATCGACACCCTGGTAGAGACCGTTGGTCTCGTCAATGCCGTTGCGGTTCGACTCAGGATCGAAGCCCTTGTAGCCAGTGACCGTGAAGAAGTTCTGCAAACCGACGTAGATGCGGAGACGGGCATCGCGGGTGATCTGTCGCAGCGGCAAAGTGTAGCCGAACTGGATGTTGCGGAACTTGAGATAAGAGGCATCCTCCACATAGCGGTCATCGCTGACGATGGAAGTGGCCGAAGTGGCACGAGATAAGTAGTTAGTAGGGTTGGTCGGTGTCCAGCGGTCGGCCGTAGAGGCCAAAGAGTTGTAGACAATATTGGTACGCTCATAACGACAACGGGTAGCATTGAAGAGCTTGTTGCCCAAGCTGAAAGCAGCCGTGAGGGTGAAGTCCCAACGATGCCAGTTGACAGAGGTATTGAAACCGCCGGTGAGTTTGGGTTGGCTGTTACCCAAGATGACACGGTCGTTCTCGTTGACGATGTTGTCGCCGTTGGTGTCCTCGTAAATCTCGACACCAGGTTCCAGGGTCTTGACGGTCTGAGCAGGCAACTTCGAGATGTCGGTATCGTTCTGGACGATGCCCTTGAAACGGTAACCATAGAAAGTGCCGAGAGGTTCACCCACCTTGACAATGAGCGGATTGATATAGGTGAGCGTGCCGACAGAACTGAAGTCGGGCAGGAAAGACTCTACGCCCTCGCCCAAAGAGGTGATCTCGTTGGTGTTGTGTGCCAAGTTGAAGCCCACCTTCCAAGTGAAGTGACGACGTTCGATGATGGAACCCTTGACATCCAGTTCGACACCCTGGTTGGTGACCGAACCGACGTTACGCAACACGGAGTTGAAACCTGTCACAGCCTCGACAGGAACGTTGAGGAGGAGGTCACTGGTCTTCTTGTAGTAGTAATCGACCGTAGCGCTCAAGCGATTGTTGAAGAAACCGGCATTGAGACCCACATTGAACGAAGAGGTAGTCTCCCACTTCAAGTCGGGGTTGGCCATGTTCTGAAGGATGCTGGCGCTGACACTCTTGCCGCCCAGATAGTAGGTGCTGGCCACGATGTTGCTGGCAAACTGATAATCACCTATTTCCTGGTTGCCGACCACGCCATAGGAGGCACGGAGTTGGAGGTAGTTGACATCCTTACCCAGGTTGATCCATTGCTCGCGATCGATGTTCCACGAACCACCCAAAGAGGGGAAGAAGCCCCAACGATGGTTTTCGGCAAAACGGCTGGAACCGTCGGCACGGAAGGTGCCCGTGAAGTTGTAACGCTCGTCGAACGAGTAGTTGACACGGCCTAACCAAGAGGTGAGGGTAGAGACTTTCGCCGTGGAACTGGGTTTGGTGGTGAAGTCGGAGGCAGCACCCAACGAGTTGTACTTGTAACCGTCGTTGGCAAAATCACGACCCGCAGCACTGAAACCGGAGCGCTGAGACTCCTGCGTGGTATAACCCAACAGATAAGAGAGGGCGTGGCGCTCGGCGAGGACGTGGTTGTAGTTGACCGTCAACTCACTCTGCCAGGTATTGAAACCCACCTGACCCTGACGGGCGACACCATTGTAGTCACCACTGGGCTCGGTGTAAGAGGGAGCATAATACTTCTGGCGGGTGTTGTTGACGTCGGCACCGATGCTGTACTTGACCGTCAGATGCTTGACAGGTTCATATTCGGCAAAGGCGGTAGCCACGACACGGAAGTTCTCGGTGAGGTTTTCGACATTCTCCAAGTCGCTGATAGGGTTGGTGCCACGTTCCGAGAAGATGCTCTTCTCATAGTAGTAACTGCCATCGGGATTGTAGATAGGAATGATTGGCGCATAGGTGAGAGCCTGAATCCAGGAGTTAGGAGCCCAACCGGAACCACCCGAGTTGAGACCATTCTGCTTGGAGTAGGCACCGTTGGCATTGACGCCGACACGGAGACCTTTGAGTACCTCACGCTCGTAGTTGATACGACCGCTGTAACGGGAGTAGTCGGTACCGAGGATGATACCCTCCTGATTCTTGTAACCACCGGAGATGGCATAACGGCTCTTGTCATCACCACCTACGATGCTGAGTTGGTGCTCCTTCTGGAAAGCGGTACGGAGAGCCGCATCGGCCCAATCGTAGGTCTGAGTAGGTTCGGGAAGGAGGTCACCGCTCTGCTCGTTGGTGCGGATCTCGTTGTAGGCCTCGGTGAACTGCCAGGCATCAAGCATCTTGATCTTCTTGCCGATGGTCGAGAAGCCGAAGTTGCCGGTATAGTTGACATTGTTCTTGCCACGGGTACCCTTCTTGGTGGTGATCATGATGACACCGTTGGCACCACGGGTACCGTAAATGGCTGTGGCCGAGACATCTTTGAGGATCTCGATGCTCTCGATGTCCGAGGGATTCAAGAAAGAGAGTGGGTCGAGGTGAGCCTCGGCATTCTGGATGCCCGTCTGGGTAGCCGACTGGTCGTTGTAGATGATGAAACCGTCGATGACATAGAGCGGTTCGTTGCCACCCGTGATGGAGTTGCCGCCACGGATACGGATGTTGGAAGCAGCACCTGGTTGACCCGAAGTGGCGCTGACATTCATGCCGGCAACCGCACCCGAGAGAGCCGACTCGACCGATGGAGAAGGCAACTTCAGGTTGTTGGCATCGACACTGCTGATGGCAGCGGTGAGTTGGGTGCGCTTCTGAGTACCGTAACCGACTACGACAACCTCCTCCAGGGCAGAACGATTCTCAGAGAGGGTGATGGTGACAGGTTCCGAATCATCGTACACATCGACCTCCTGATCCTGATAACCGACAAAAGAGACCAACAGAACCACAGGCAACTCAGCCTTGGTCTTGAGGGTGAACTTTCCGTCAACGTCGGTGATGACTCCGCCCTCCTTGGTGCCTTTGGCCGAGACCGTAGCACCCGTGAGCGGTTCGCTATTGAAATTGTCAATGACTTGACCCTTAATATGCAAGGTCGTATTCTGTGCCTGTACTGTCAAGGCTATGACAGACCACACGAAGGTCAAAATACTAACGCGGATAAACTTTTTCATAATACCTTAATAAAGACCCCCTCCAACCTCCCCTTTGGAGGGAGGAGATTGATAGGAAGAATAAAATTAATATGGAATTGATTGGTAATTATTACATACTACTCTACTCTCATCACTTGCTTGCCTGCAAGTCAACCTTGGTGTTGAGCAAGCCGAACTGATGATTGTACTTAACGCCCTCGGTCAAGACCCAAGAGACGAACTCGGCGGTCTGTGGATTCTGAGCATCGTAGCTCAAACCGATGTTGGCAATGGCGATGGCGTCACTCTCGTTCTCCTCCAGGACAGAAATCAACTCATCGAGGTTGTTGTCGTTCAAGGCAGTCTGGACGCGGCGGTTGACATCGAGGTTGAGCAACTGAATGCCCTCACGAAGACTGCGGCTGTTGAGGTCATAGAGATTGGAAACAGCGTTGAGTGCCAAACCCTTCTGGTCGCGGCTCACGGCGAGGTTGACAAAACGGTCGTCGCCCTGAATGCGCTTGCCACGGAAAGCGGTGCTCTGCTGACCGAAGTACTCGGCAAAAGAGTTGGCCACAGTGGCCTGGCTGTTGCCAGAGTAGATAGTCATACCCTTGTGAGAATCGGTATAGTCGCCGAACTCATCCTCCTCCTCGTCGAGGTTGAAATAGATATGGGCAAGACGGGTCTTGTTGAGTTTCTTGTTACCGAAAGTGCGTGCAGCCTCGCTGCCGGCAGCGGCGAAAGGCAGGATAGCATATCGGCCAAAGACAATGTTGGACTGACCTAACTGCTTAGCCTGCTGCTCGCTGACAGTAATCTGGATGTCGGCCTCGGCGTTCTTGGCTGCCAAAGAGACACTCTCGCTGGCACTGTGAGAGTCGTTGTAGGACTTAATCCACTGTTCAACAAGTGGTTGAGCAAAGGCAGGAGCCTTGATAGCAATATTCTGGGCACACATCATAGATACGTTCATCATGGCGACAATGGCCAGGGCTACAAGGTTGCGTACGTTTGAAAGAACTGCGTTGTTGCGGTTAGAGTTGTTGAACTTTTTCGTTAAGCCGAATGTAGAAGAACTTGTTCTTTTACTGAGGCGAGAAAATGTCTGTTGAGAAACGAACTTTTTCATCTTGTTTGCTTTTTGTGAGGTGACGGTCACCTCGGTTGAACGTATCTATTTATTTATGATGTATCTTACTAAAAAACACCGCCAAAAACAATTAAGTTTTGACGGTGCAAAGGTACGGCATTTTCGGGGTTTGGGCAATCGCGCCGATATGGCAACTTTCATACCATAGATATGGTAGATTGTCGAGGATTGCTACCACGTGCGGGGGAGAAAATGCCTGAAAAGTGCATTTTTAAGGGTTAAAGCGCCTGTTGGATGTCGGCCAAAAGGTCATCGACTTGCTCCAGTCCAATGCTCAAACGAATGGTAGTTGGACGGACATCCATGGCAGCTTTTTCGGCAGCACTGTAGCTGACAAAGATAGTGCTGAAGGGGTGTATGGCTAATGTCTTGTTGTCGAAGAGGTTCGTAGCTCGCAAGATGAGCTTCAGACGGTTGAGGAAGTCGTAGCATTTCTGCTCACTCTCCAGGTCGATGGTCAACATGGCGCCTGCCGTCGGACCGAACTGTCGCTGCGCCAAGTCATGGAACGGATTGGACGACAATCCGACATACCCTACCTGACGTATTCCAGGGAGTTGTTGCAAAGCCGTGGCCAACGCTAAAGCATTGGAGGACTGCACTTTATAACGTGCATCGAGGGTCTCCAATCCCAGTGCCTGCATATAGGCAGCATGGGGAGTCATGTAGGCACCGACGTTGAAAAGCAACTCAAACTTGATGCGTTGCTCAATCGAGGGGAAGGTACCATAGTCGATAACCAAACCGCCCAAGGAAGTGGCACCGCCCGAGAGGTACTTGGTGGACGAAACAACCTGAACGTCAATGCCTAAGGCATGCGCATCGAACTCGGTGAAAGGGATAAAGGTAGTGTCGGCAATGAGGGGGACATGTTTCTGTCGGACAATGCGCGAAAGGGCAGGAAGGTCGGCAACCTCCAAGTGAGGATTGGTGACAATCTCCAGGAAAAGGCAGGCCGTCTGTTCATCGACAGCCTTAGACACTGCCTCCAAGTCGGTGAGATCCACCACGCGGGCCTCGACGCCAAAGCGCTTTAACGTCTTGGTAATGAGCGAGTAGGTATTGCCAAACATGTGGGGCGAAGTGACTATGTTCTTGCCCTGTTCGGCCACGGCCAGAAAGAGGTTACTGATAGCGGCCATGCCCGAATTGAACGCCGTCACCGACTGAGCGCCCGTGAGTTGGCGCACACGGTTCTCTAAGAAAGTAACCGTGGGATTCATCACTCGGCTGTAATCGGGTTCGCCACTTCGGCCACTGAATGCCTCCGTCATGGAAGCGGCATCGGGGAACTGATAAGCACAGGTGTGATAGACCGGCATCGCGATACTACCATAAGCATCGGGATGCGGGAAAGGAGTATGGACGGCAATAGTTCTCTTGTTCATTTGGGTAAGTTTTTAATGTAGTTAATAGTGACAGGGACGCTTGCGACCTGCGGAAGTATAACGATATCTTAATAACGGATAACTAATCATTATTTACTGCATCTTTCAGCTGACGGAGTGCCTGTTGCAGTACGCTACGTGGGGTGGCTACATTGAGGCGCATGAAACCTTCGCCGGCACTGCCGAACTTTCGGCCATCGTCCAATGCCAAATGCGCCTTGTCGATAAAGAGATCCAACAATTGGGAATGGGTGAGCCCCAATCCTCGGCAATCCAGATAGACCAGGAAACTGGCCTGAGGACGGATAGGCACGATGGCAGGTAACTCGTTGGCAAAGAACTGCTCTACATAGTCGATATTGGAAGATATATAGGCCTTGACTTGACGCAACCAGTCGGCCCCTCGGGTATAGGCCACTACGGTCACCAACTGGGCAAAGAGGTTGCCTTCATCTAACTCACTGGCAGCAAGATAGGCATTGAAACGACGACGCAACTGATCGTTGGGCACGATGCTGTAACTGGAGACGATGCCTGGGACATTGAATGCCTTGGAGGGGGCTCCAAAAGTGATGCTGTGCAGACGTGCCAACTCGCTCACGGTGGCATAAGGGGTATGACGATAGGGAGCAAAGGTCAGGTCGGCATGAATCTCATCGCTCACCACCAACGTATCGTGCTTATCGGCCAACTGAGCTATTCGGCGCAGTTCGTCGGCAGTCCATACTCGGCCACCAGGATTGTGCGGATTGCTGAGCAGGAAGACCTTGACTCCCTCCAAGTCCTTGTCCAACTGGTCGAAGTCGATGACATACTGCCTATTGGCCGATGTCTCTCCCTCCAACTGCAAGCTATGGTGCACAACCTGCCGACCATTATGCTCTGACACCAGGAAGAACGGATGATATACTGGATTCATTACCAACACCTTGTCTCCAGGTTGAGTGAAGGCTTGCAACACGAAAGCGATACCACGCACAATACCTGGGATGAAGGTCAACTCCTCTTCTCGCACCGACCAATTCTGTTGTTTCTGCAACCATTGGACAATGGCACTCCGCCACTGCGGATGGGCTGCGGCATAACCCAGCACCTCATGTTCGAGGCGTTGACGCAAAGCCTGGATGATAAAATCGGGGGTACGGAAATCCATGTCGGCCACCCATAAAGGCAGCAAATCGGTGCGTCCCCAACGTTCTTGGAGCACACCATATTTCAAGCAGTCACTATTCCTGCGGTCAATGATTTCATCAAAATTGTAATCCATATTCATTTTCTTCTTGTTCTGGAGAGCCAGACACGCTCTCCTCCATTTGAGTGGTGCAAAAGTAGGTATTTTTGTCTATTCTATATATATTATATCTAAAAATACTCACTATATTTAGGTAATTTATCTACAAAACGAATATATACTATCATTTCTTTCTACAACAGGTGAAGATTCTTTCTGCCATTGCCGAGGGAAAGGAGAATTTCACACTTTCGCAGGGATTAGCAGTAAAATGCAGGTAACAAAATGCGGCGTTTTTTCCACCGACACCTGCTAATATAGTCAAAAATGATTGTCATTCAAATGTTTTTCTTATCTTTGCAATCGTAACGACTACAAACCTATCATGACGACATAACGTAATAACCACAAGAAGTCGTTTACATCACAGATTAAATCAATCCAAAAACAAATAGCAATCTTATGAAAAGAAACGTTGCACTGATTACGGGTGTTACTGGACAGGACGGAAGTTATCTGTCAGAGTTCTTATTGGACAAGGGATATGAGGTACATGGCATCATTCGCCGTTCGTCAGTCGATTACCGTGAGCGTATTGCCCATTTAGAGGGTCAACCGCATTTCCACCTACACTATGCCGACATGGGCGACTCCATGTCGTTGGTTAAGTTGGTGGGACAAGTGCAGCCTACCGAGATATACAACTTGGCAGCACAGAGTCACGTGCAGGTCTCTTTCGATGCACCAGAGTTCACGGCCGACGTCGATGCCGTTGGTGTATTGCGCGTTCTGGAAGCCGTCCGTACTAACCACTTGGAGGATAAGTGCCGTATCTATCAGGCATCGACCTCTGAGTTGTATGGCAAGGTCGAGGAAGTACCTCAGAATGAGAACACTCCGTTCCACCCTTACTCACCTTACGCCGTGGCCAAACTCTATGGCTACTGGATCATCAAGGAATACCGCGAGGCCTACAACATGTTCTGCTGCTCGGGCATCCTCTTCAACCACGAGTCGGAGCGCCGCGGCGAGACTTTCGTCACCCGCAAGATCACTTTGGCCGCTGCCCGCATTGCACAGGGCAAGCAGGAGAAACTCTTCTTGGGCAACCTCTCTTCTCTCCGCGACTGGGGTTATGCCAAGGACTATGTCGAGTGTATGTGGCTCATCCTCCAGCACAACAAACCAGAGGATTTCGTTATCGCAACGGGTGTACAACACTCTGTCCGCGAGTTCGCCTACTATGCCTTCAAGGCTGCTGGTATCGAACTGGAATTCAAGGGCGAAGGCATGGACGAAAAGGGTATCTGCGTAGCGGGTCCATCCAACCTCGTCGGCAAGACCTTGGTTGAAGTCAGTGCCGATTTCTACCGTCCTACCGATGTGGTTAACCTCTGGGGCGACCCATCGAAGGCCAAGCGCGAGTTAGGTTGGAATCCACAGACCACTACTTTTGAGCAGCTTGTCAGCATCATGGTCAAGCACGACATGGAAAAGGTGGCTGCCGACCACGTCGCCTCCGTCATGCGCACCAACTTGGCCGAGTTCCTGGAGAAGGGTGTGGTGAAGTAAAATAACGACCCCTACCCAACCTCCCCGAGGGGAGGAGATTGCCCCCTTTATTGACCATTATTCAAATAATTGTATTTTGGCCAATGAAGCATACTTTATAATCTCCTCCCCTCGGGGAGGTTGGGAGGGGGTCATGTGTTTATTGATTATGTTATCAAAATCTTCTAAAATATTCGTGGCAGGACACCATGGTTTGGTGGGCTCTGCCATCTGGAACAACCTCAAGGCAAGGGGGTACAACAACCTGGTAGGCAAGAGCCACAAGGAGTTGGACTTGCTCGACCCAGTGGCTGTCAAGGCATTCTTCGATGCCGAACAACCTGAAGCCGTCGTACTGGCCGCTGCCCATGTGGGTGGCATTATGGCCAACCTGCAATACCGCGCCGACTTCATCTACCAGAACTTACAAATCCAGCAGAACGTCATCGGCGAGAGTTGGAAGCATGGCGTCAAAAAGTTACTCTTCTTGGGCAGCACTTGTATCTACCCTGGCGAAGCTCCACAGCCGATGCCCGAAGATTGTCTGCTCACCTCAGCTCTGGAATATACCAACGAGCCATACGCCATCGCCAAGATTGCTGGCCTCAAGATGTGCGAGTCGTTCAACCTCCAGTACGGCACCAACTACATTGCTGTGATGCCTACCAACCTGTATGGACCGAACGACAATTTCCATTTGGAGAACAGCCACGTGCTGCCCGCCATGATCCGTAAGGTCTATTTGGCCAAATGCCTCAACGAGGGCGACTGGGAGGCCGTTCGCAAGGACATCAACCTCCGCCCCGTCACCCTGAAAGGCACAGACCTCCGCGTCGATGGTCAATCTTCCGAGGCCGACATTCTCAAGGTATTGGCCGCCTACGGCATCACCCCCGAGGCCGTTACATTATGGGGTACGGGCGCGCCCATGCGCGAGTTCCTCTGGAGTGAAGAGATGGCCGATGCCTCGGTGCACTGTCTCCTGAACGTCGATTTCCAGGACATTCTGGACAAGAGCCAGTTCGTCACCAACCATGACGGCATCCGCGAGGTGCGCAACTGCCACATCAACGTCGGCACCGGCAAGCAACTCAGCATCAAGGAGTGTGCCGAGAAGATTGTCCGCGAGATTGGTTTCCATGGCGAACTCCGTTGGGACAGTTCCAAGCCTGATGGAACGATGCTCAAACTTACCGATGTCAGCAAGCTCCATGCCCTGGGCTGGCACCACACCATCGAGATTGACGAAGGTATCCACCGCCTCTTCGATTGGTACAAGCAAGGCATTTGCATCAACCATCTGTAAGAGAGAGACAGACCAGACCGGACCCCCTCCCGACCTCCCCGAGGGGAGGAGAAAGTTCCTCGCACATAATAGACAAATTAAGAATGTTCCTATACTTCAATATTCCTGATTGCCTATTTTGCGTGACGGATAATCTCCTCCCCACGGGGAGGACGGGAGGGGGTCATTATTTTTTGAAATTTTCTGTAATATTCTGTAATAAACCGATTGTTCTTTGCATCTAATGGGCAAACAAAACAAAAAATGAGATGAAAGATTTAGAAGAACAATTCGCACAACTGGTGCGGGAACACAAGAACACCATCTATACGGTGTGCTATATGTTCTCCCATGACAACGACGAGGTGAACGACCTCTTTCAGGAGACGCTGATCAACATGTGGAAAGGCATCGACAAGTTCCGAGAAGAAAGTAAGATCAGCACTTGGATCTATCGAGTAGCCCTCAACACATGTCTTCTGCAAGAGCGTAAGAAAGCGAAGGAGGTAGAAAAAGTGCCTCTGACGATGGACGTGAACCTCTTCGAGGACGACGACGAACAGACCCTGCAGGTTCGTCTGCTCCACCAACGCATTGGCCGACTCGGACTTGTGGACCGAGCCTTGGTGATGCTCTGGCTGGAGGGGATGAGTTACGACGAAATCGGTTCCGTCATGGGAATTTCCGCTCAGAACGTGGGAGTGAAGCTCTTCCGAATCAAAGAACAATTAAAAAAGATGTAAGTTATGGAAAATATCAATTTAGACGAGATGCGCGCCCAGTTCGCCATCCTTCAGGACAAACTCCAGAAACAGGAAATCGTCAGCGACCGTCTCCTCCGCGAGACGATGAAGGCCAAGACCACTCCAATCAGCTTCAACAAACGGATTGTCTATATCTGTACGGGATTATGCATAGCCTTACTCATCCTTTTGTCGGGAGATAGCGAACCGCTGTTCAGCATCCCGTTCATCATCTTCACCTGCCTTGCAGTCCTCTTCAGTGCCGTGGCTACATACTATATCCACAAACCGGTCGATAAACTGGACTTCATGCACCAGGATTTGGCCACCGTAGCACGAGTCATGGCCAAATTCAAGCAGCAGTACGACAACTGGTTACGCTACGTCACGCCTACCTTCCTCGCAATATGGTTCCCTTGGGCCTGCATTGAATATGCACCCAGATTCTGCCCCGCAGGAGACAACCCACTACCCTATTGCCTACCGCTCCTGATAGGTGGCCTCATCGGCTTGTTCATTGGCCTCAAGTCTCATTTCAGGGCCGTCAATGCAGCCAAGGACATCCTCAACCAAATCGAGGACAAATAATCCCCCGCTAGAACTTTCCTCATTTATACAAATTCCAATCTCCCACCGGGCGACCGAGCACCACGCTCCTCCCCGGTGGGATTCTTTATGCAAGTTTCGCAAGTCCAACTTCGTGCGATGAAAGGCGGGAAACCTTCCTCACGACAACCTCCCTCTCCTGCCATAAACATCCCCCTTCTCCATTGTCGACCTTCTGCCTTTTTCCTCCCTTTTAAAGGGAGCAAGAAGGCAGAAACAAAGCGGAAGGAAAACCGCACTACAACTATAGTATAAGGAGGTCAAAGTGTGGGCACGAATGAGCCCTTCTGCCAGATTCCGATAAGAATTATCCGCCTGTTAGGTGGAAAATCTTCCTCAAACGAGTTTTTCCGCCTTCACATAGCAAAAATAATGGACAATTATCAACAGGTTATTAAAGGGTCAAAGCGACTGATTAATAGGCAAAAAAGGGGTATAAAAATGCAAAAGCGGAGGACGGAGGAAATAACATTTATAAATTGAAATGCGCGATTTGGTAGATAAAGGAACATTAAAAACGCCCAAAAAGTGACAAAAATTCTTAAAATAGGGGACAAATGCCTTGATTTTTAGCATAAAATTCGGAAAAGTCAAAAAAAATAAGTAACTTTGCGCGCAAAATCCTAAATTGGGATAACTATAATATGTCAAAAGCAAAGGTTCTATTCATCAGCACTGAAGTGGTCCCCTATATGCCCGAGAGCAGCATGGCCACCCTTGGACGTCGTCTTCCACAAGGCATACAGGAAGCCGGACATGAAATACGTACTTTTATGCCACGGTTCGGCATCATCAACGAGCGCAGAAACCAACTTCACGAGGTGATTCGCCTTTCGGGTATGAACCTCATCGTCAACGAGACCGACCACCCGCTCATCATCAAGGTTGCCAGCATTCAGGCGGCACGGATGCAGGTCTATTTCATTGACAACGACGACTACTTCACCCAGCGCGAGAAGTATGCCGACAAGGCCGGCAACGAATACGAGGACAATGGCGAGCGCGCTTTCTTCTTTGCCCGAGGGGTGGCCGAAACCATCCGCAAGCTCCGTTGGGTGCCCGATGTGGTCTATTGTCAGGGTTGGTTTGCCGGCATCGCACCTATCCTGATCAAGAAGCATTTTGCCGACGACCCCTGTTTCCGCAGTTGCAAGGTGGTCACTGCCCTCTTCGACAATGCCTACCAGCAGCCATTGCCAGCGAACCTGGCCACGACCATCAAGTGCGACGGCATCAACAAGAGTGACCTAAGTGACATCCGCGACAAGGCTGTGACCTGCACGATGTTGAGCAAGTTGGCCATCAAGTACAGTGACGGCGTCATCGTCACCGAGCCAGGCGTATCGAACGAGTTGGTGGAATATGCCAACAAGATGGAAAAGAAAGTGCTGATGGCTGCCGACCCGGAGTTGGACATCGACAAGTATGATGTCTTCTTCGACGAGGTGGCAGGCCTTGAGCAAGCATAAGATTTTATTTAGTCTCTGATTGATGAAACATATTAGCAAATTTCTGGCCGTCGCAGCCCTGGGGTTGACTTGTGCGGCCTGTAATGATGAATTGAGTAGCATCGGCAGCTCCGTCCGTCCGACTTGCGACTCCATCACTGTGCATTCTGCCACCTTCGACGTGACCTTGCAGACGGCTTATCGTGACTCCGTACACGTGAGAACAGGTTATCCGTTGCTCGGCACCGTGACCGATCCCAACATGGGAGAGCTCACAGCAGGTTATCTGGCACAGTTCTATGCCAACAAGAAGACTTCGTTGGACGTGAAGAACAGTTCGGACTCCACCCTCTTCGGCTTGTTGCGCACTTCGCTGATCCGTAAGTTGGAAGCCGAGGAACCCGGACAGTGGGACCCCGAGCGCTACTATACATCGAGCTACGACTCGCTGGTAGGCAACCAGATAGACTCGATGACCATCCGAATCTACTACACCACCACGTACGGCGACTCGCTCTCGCCTATGCAGGTGAGCATCTATAGTCTGAATCCCGAGGTGAACTTTGCCGAACTGCCGGAGTCGGACTTCTACATCCTCCCGTCCGGCAGGGACTGGGACACCTACGGCCAGCAGACCTGGGAGAAGCTCGTGGAGCGGTGCTCTCAGACCCTTCGGACCAAGGAGACAGTCGCAGAGTATAAAAAGATGACTCGTGGCCAGAGGGATGAAATTAAGGATGTCGGTGGCTTTGTCGGCGGT
>CACYQQ010000038.1 GCA_902776605.1 uncultured Bacteroidales bacterium
AATAATATGAGAAATAAAAAAAAGAAAGATGATGAATTAGAACTGGCAAGGGCTTTCCAATATAGAACTTATGTAGATAGTTCAACTGGAAATGAATCATCCGGTCGTCCAACGGACATCTTCTCCCCTGTCGGTCCAACACTTCCACCTCGAAAAGCACCATGTCGGCGCCATCGGCCTTCGTCCCTTCGGGGTTCTGCATAGCCGTGAGTTTCAGTTGATAAGGTTCTCCTGCTGTTGCCAAGGAGTATCGACTGCCATCGGACGCTACTGCCTCCAACGTACCGGGTGCAAAAGGAACTGCATCGAAGGTAAACAGATAGCGATAGGACTGTCGTCCCTTGCCCAGACTCTTGCCATTGAGGAACAGTTCCACCTCGTTGGCGGTAGAGACCACATAGACGGGTTTCACGGTTCCGGCAGGATAGTTCCAATGTCCGATGATATAGGTACGGGGCATCTCGGGTTCCACCCAACCGTTCCACATCACCTGATGCACGAAGAAAGCATCTTTGGGGATGCGCATGGCATCGGTCACACCGCTGGTGCGGTAATTGGACTCGCCACGATGGTGGGTGTTGGTATCGGAAAAGACAATCTTGACACCGCCCGACGAGACACGGGTTCCCGTGCCAGGTCGCTCCCGCCAATAGTCGTACCAACGACGGACCATCTCGATGGCCAACTGGTCCATGTTGTGGTTGTAGTCGGTGGCAGGTTTGCCGCGATACAACGGACCGTCGCCCTCCTTATGGAAAGGATAACTGAACCCGTCCCAATACTTACGGAGACCCTCGTCTCGGCAATATTCCATCGCCCACATCGGGTGTTTCTGACTCTTGTTGATATAGAGCATCTCGCCACCATATTCCGCTTCGTCGATATCCAACATCTCACGACTGCCGATAGCGCGGCCGCCATGCGGGTCATACTTGTCGCGCAAGGCCTTCATCTCCAACATGTGTTCGCGGCTGATACTCTCATTGCCGCACTCGTAGAAGAGGATGCTGGGGTTGTTGCGGTTGTAGATAATGGCATCGCGCATCAACTCCTTGCGTTGCTCCCAACGGGGACCCTCCACATCCTTTTCGGCATCGCCGGCAGGCATGGCTTGAAGGAGTCCAACGCGGTCGCACGACTCGATATCCTGCTTCCAAGGGGTGACGTGCATCCAACGGACCAGGTTGCCGCCCGACTCCACCATCAACCGATTGGAGTAGTCGCTCAACCAGGCCGGGACACTCAGACCGACTCCCGGCCACTCGTTGGAGGTACGTTGGGCATAGCCATGCACCATCAGGACACGGTCGTTGAGACGTATCTTGCCAGCCCCGAACTCAGTCTTGCGGAAGCCCGTCCTCGTGGTGACAAGGTCGCCACTCTTGCCCTCCTCCACCAACGCGGTGCGGACGGTATAGAGATAACCATAGCCCCACGACCAGAAATGTAAGTTGTCCAAGCTTTGTTGGGTTTGGACATGGGTTCTTTCTCCCGCCTGCAAGGTAACGGGATGCGACTCAAAACAGGCCACCTCCTGCCCCTCGGCATCGAACACTTGAGTTCGGAGGGAGAAGGTACGAGCACGCACGTCGTCGTTCTGGACCTCCGACTCGACATGCACTACTGCCCGTCGGCCCGCTATGTCATAGTCGGTTGCATAGATATACGTACCCGTTGTCCCTAAATTGGAATAAAGCGGCAAGGTTTGGTAGAGACGGTCGGTGACATGCAGACGCACGTTCTTGGGGATGCCGCCGTAGTTGGCATTGAAGTTCTTGTCGTTCCATTGGTAGCGACTGTCGTGCACCCGAGAACGATAGGTCCAACTGTTGTCACAACGTACCGCCAACACGTTCTCTCCCACCTGCGCGTAAGGGGTTAGGTCTAGGCCGAAAGCCATCACGCCATTCTCGCTGAAGCCTAAAGAATGTCCGTTCAGATAGACATCGGCAGCTTGTCGTACCCCCTCGAACTCCATAAAGACCTTGCCTTGCACCTCGTCGGCCGAGAGCGTAAACGTCTTTCGGTACCAACAGATGGTATCGGTCAAATCGACGATATCCTTGCGGAACGCCTCGTCCCCGTTGAAGGCGTAAGGCAACGTCACCCGTTGCCAACGAGCGTCGTCGAAGGTCGGCGCCGATGCCTCGGGCAAGTCACCAACCCAGAGTCGCCAATCGGCATTGAAATTACGTTCCTGTCGCTCAACGGCTACCGCCTGAAGAGCAAACAGCATCATCCAACCGAGAAAGAGCAATCTTCGCATACGTTACTTCTTAAAAATGATTTTACCTTGTGAGATACAAATACCGCGTTGCGAGGCAGGGGCGCGCATGCCCGAAAGAGAGAAAGAGTCCGAGAGGGAGTTTTTCGCCTCGGTCGATACCGTAGCAATCGCCGACACCGCCTCCCGATTCTGCACCTTGGCCGCCTCGGTCCATGCTTCCGCATCGCTCTTCAAGTCGCTGCCCAGATAGTAACCTGTATGGGTAGGTTGGTTGTACCCGATATTTTCGTTGAGGCAGCTCATCCAGTAGCAATGGTCGGTCATCAGCCACGGGAACTTGTGGGTGGTAGGGTACCAGGTAGAGAAAATCTTGATGTCGGCCAATCGGGTGGCGTCGGGCAAGATAACCTCTTCGCGCCAATCGCCCAAGAGGTCACCATACCAGGCAGGATTGGACTTCGTTCCGTTGATGAAAGTTTCCGAATAGCGGTACATGGTGAAAGTGCGCCCGTACTTAGGACTGTTAATGATGTTATCTTCAATGAGTTGGCGCGACAGATTGCCGTCGAACCACACCGCCATGCCGCAACCGCCTTTCTGTCCCTTGGTGTTGATGGTGGTCTCGGTACCATCCTGCTGGATATAGTTGCCTTGATAGTAGAAGAACTCGCATCCAGGATATTCGGGAAAGAAGTCGCCCACCAGACAACGGCCCATGTCGTTGGCACTGGCAGCCTCTTTCTTCCAGATGACCGACCCGTCGCGGGCATCGTGCAACGCCACCATCGTCGTACCTGTCTCCAGACAGTGGAACATCTGCAAACCCTCGCGCTGCGGCAGGAATTTACCGACGTGGTTGGCATCGCCATGTCCTAACTGCGTGTTCCAGAGGCCGATACCATCATCATCCACCGCCATCGATCCATACATCACTTCGTCCAAACCGTCGCCATCCAAGTCGGCCACATTCAACGAGTGATTGCCTTGGGCGGCATAGGTGCTGTGCCGTTTGCCATCCTTGCCCACCTTGTTGTCGTTGGTATCGAAACGCCATTTCTTGGTGAGTTGGCCTTCGCGCCAATCCCATGCCTCGATGACCGAGCGGGCATAAACTCCTCGACCCAAGACGACCGAAGGCAGACCGGTCTCGTCAAAGCAACCGACACCGATGCGGAAGGAACAAGCGCGTTTCCAATAGTTGTCACCCCACGCCTCGCTGGTCTCACGAGCGATGAAGTTGTCGCGCGCCAATTCCCGTCCCGTCTTACCATCTATAATACTGAGGAACTCCGGACCTGCCACATTGTAGTGATCGGCCCAACCGGGACTGCTGCTATTCTGATTTCCCCAGGTGCGATAGTCAATCTTGCCATCGCCGTTCATGTCGGGTATCTCCTGTCCGTCGCCGAAAACGGTGCCCTCGCAGGTGCGTATCGCCATTTCGGCACATCCGTCTCCATCGAAGTCGGCAATGGCGAAACTCGACGAATTGCCTAAGATGATACCGGGACCGCCTTTGATGCGCCACAGGAGGGTGCCATCCAGTTTGTAGGCATCCCAGATGACTGCCCAGAGACAATCTTGCTGCGAATAACTGGCGCCCGAACCATCGCTGACGATGTTGCCGTTGTCGTCCTTAACGCTTTGCAAACGCTTGACAACCAGTTCAAATTCACCGTCACCGTCCAAGTCGCCCACGCTCACGTTGTTGGCGGTATAGACCACCTTGTCGGTATTGGCATAGACATCCTTGGTGTCGGCCAACGGAATGCTCCAATAGGGTAATCCATTGGCTATCTGTGCCTTGGGCAAAGTAAACGTAGAGAGGGTCTCGGTGTTGCCTGCATAGGTGAGGCGGTAGTGATTGTCGGACGACGTGCTCGCCGACGCATCCTGGAAACAGGTACAGTTCTTTAGGTTCGAGGCAATCTTTCGTTCTGCGCCAGACCCTGCTGCGCGGTAGAGGTCGAACGCCGTCGTAGCATCATCCCCTGGGAGCATACGCCACGAGACGAGCACCTTGCCCGTGTGTTGTTGATAGTCACCCAGAGAGGCATCTTTTTTGCCATTGATACTGGCCCAGAGAGCACGATTGGAAAGGTCGTTGGTCTGTGTCTGTCCGATGCCCAACGACGCACAAAAAACAAGCAATGAGAGTGTAAGCCGCTTCATAGTATAAAAGAATAAGTTACGGCTGCAAAGGTCGGTATTTATTGGCAAACAGCCTAAAAACGTGGTCGCAAATAATAAGAAAATCGTTGCAAAGAGGAATAATCGGAGTACTCTGAATACTCTGAGTAATCCGATTACTCCTATCGGGGAGCATCTTTATAGTCCTTCGGCAAGACGCCATACTTCTCCTTGAAACATTTCGAGAAATAGCTGGCATAGGCAAAACCCACCAAGTCGGCAATCTCATTGACACTATGCGATGTTGTACATAACAAATGGGCAGCCTGCTCCAGACGTTGGTTACGGAGGAAGTCGGTCGGCGACTGTCCCGTGATGCCACGCATCCGGCGATACAGGTTGGCTCGACTCATACAGAGGTCGCTGGCAAGGGCATCGACGGAATAGTCCGAATCGGTCATGTGGGCAGAAACTGCCGCCATGGCCTTGTTCATGAACTCCCTGTCGGCCACCGAGAGCGGGTCGGTTTCTTCTTGCAACTTGCCTTCGTCCAACCTATCCTCCTTTGTTGCCCTTTTTCTTCTCCAAACGAACCACCCTAATGCCAAAGCGAGGACGATGAAAGCGAGACTCAACCACACCCAAACCGACTCCTGCCATCGGGCGGGACGGTATAGAGTAAGTACCTCGGTCGAAGCACCCCATCGGCCGTACATGTCGGTGGCACGGACTTGCAGGTGCGTAGTGTCGGCTGCCAAGTGTGCCACCTGGATGACATGCTTGCCTTCGGGCAACTCGGTCCAAGGCGCTGTCTCTTTCCAACGATAGGCAAACTGCACGCGGGAAGGCTGTTCAAAGGTGAGTGTCGAGAGACTGAACTCCACCAAATCGGTCTCACGGGGAAAGGTCAGCTGACGTTGGCCATAGGGCAACAACTGTCGCTTGCCACCTACCACATAAGCGGTGACAACAGGTCGGACACTGGCCTGAGTGGTGTCGGCACTCAATTGCAGCGTACGGATATCCAACAATCGGATGCCCGAGATACCCTCCGACAACAACAATGCGGTGTCGCCCTGCAACTGCATCTGGCGGTACTGGACACTGTCGAGAAGCACCTTCAACTGATCCTCTTTCCAGCGACACACCCCCCGTGCTTTGCTCAACAGGTAGAGGGTCTGCGTCGATTCGGAATAGGCCATGCTGCGCACCTTGTCCAACCCATCCATTTTCTGCTCAACCTTTTGTCCATCATAGAGATAAAGCGCATGATAAGTACCAATATAGATATGTCCATCAGGCAAAGTGACCCACGACAGCACTTTAGCGTCGTTCCCTGGGGCAAATAAGGTCATCAGGGAGTCAATCTGTTGTTTCTGCTGGTCGGGCGACAGGGACGAAGAGGTAACGACGGGAAAATCGTCCGACGAGTGTTCTTCTGGATGCCAAACTCCACTTTCCCGTCGGAAAGAAAGGGTGCCGCCATTCCACAATCCGACCCACAACGTACCATCTGCCCCCAATGCAAGGCGGAGGACGCTGCGGTTCTTGCCTTGCCACATTGTCTCCAATCGCTCCTGCAAAGTGCAGTCGGCCGAGAAATGCAACAACTGGTTGCGGTAGGTTAACCACACCGTACTGTCGGGAGCCGTCGCCAAACAAGTGATGCGTTTGTCGGCCAATTCGTTGGTTTCCATACCGTTCGACACCTCAATGGGCCGAATCGTGTAGTCGGATTTGCTCAACACGAAGGCTCCCTCCTTGGTACCGAACCAAATCTCAGCGCGCGAAGGTACTTCGGTCAAACAGAGCACGTCGTTGCTCCTCAAGAGGTTCGGATGCTGACGGTCGCTGCGGAACGACTCAGTCTCGTAACCATCGTAGCGGCACAGCCCTGTTCCCTTGCCTCCATACCACCAGTACCCTTCGACATCTTGCCATCGGCAAAAATCTGCCTCTCCCGTTGTACCGGTTCCAGTCGGTGCGGCAATCGGGTTCTGAGCCCTTGTCACGCAAAGGCTCAAACAGATGAGTATCAAGGAGAAGGAGTATTTCATATCCACAATCTTGAGGGATGTTCGTTGCCTCAGGAGGGTAAGATATCCATGCCCCTTCCTGTACGACTTCCCATGATGCAAAGTTGGCGATAATAAAACAAGTCTCCAAAAAAATCGACCAAAAAGTGATGCATACGCCTCGTTTTTGACCTGAAATGGGGAAAAATCTGTCGGAAAAGATACAATTCTATCATTATTCAATACTATTCTACGAAAAACGAAGAATGAATTTCCTAATTCAGGAAAAAAAATGTATCTTTGCGCCTGTGCATGTTCTAGAATAGAAACAACTCTCTGTGCATCAATAGAAACCTCTAACATAAAAACACCATAAACACAATGAAAAAAATTCTCTGTTTGGGCTTACTGTCCCTCTTGGCTCTGTCAAACATATCGGCGAAGACCCGCGTCACCATCTTTGGCGACAGTTACTCCACTTTCGAAGGTTACCTTACTCCTGCTACCAACGAGACCTGGTACTGGAAGGCCGACTCTCCTCACCGCAACCAGAAGAACGATGTCACGAAGGTTGAAGAGACCTGGTGGTGGCAGGTCATCGACAAGATGGGCTGGGAACTGGAGATGAACAACAGCTATTCGGGCAGTACCGTGGGCTACTTTGGTTACCAGAACGAGAACTATCAACCTCGCTCTTTCAATACCCGCGTCGAGAACTTGGGCGAACCCGACGTCATCCTCTCCTGCTGCATCACCAACGACTCCTGGACGGGCGAGAAACTGGGTCACTACAAGTATGCCAACTGGACGGAGAACGACATGTGGTACTTCCGCCCTGCCATGGCACGCCTCTGTTCGATGTTGAAACAGAACTACCCCATGGCCAAGACCTATATCATCCTCAACACGCAGTTGAAACCCGAGTTCGGCGAGTCGCTCCAAATCATCTGCAAGCACTACGGCATCCCCGTCATCGTCTTGCACGACATTGACAAGCAACAGGGCCATCCCTCGATTGCCGGTCATAAGGCCATAGCCGAACAGGTGGTGGACTATTTGAAGAAAGAGTGAACGTATGAAAAAAATCCTCTTTCTATTGGCCGCTTTGTTCTGCCTGGCCATTATCCCCTTGATTGCCATTTACCTGACGTCCAGTCCGGCAGGCGAGATTCGTTTGCCCGCTGTGATTGGCGATCACATGGTGTTGCAACGCAATACCGAGGTACGCCTGTGGGGTTGGGCCTCTCCCCATTGCCAACTACGTATTCACACCTCTTGGGACAACGCCTCGCACGCCACACAGGCGAACGACGAGGGACGTTGGCAAATACTTCTCCCGACGGGTGATGCCACCACCAAACCACAACAAATCGAGATTCGCGAGTCGGGCAATTTTGGCGGACGCAGTAACGCCATCACGATCAACGACATCCTGATTGGCGAAGTATGGTTGGCATCGGGCCAAAGCAACATGGAAATGCCGCTCAAGGGCTTTCCGGGATGTGCAGTGCAAGGGGGCATGAACGATGCTATTCTGGCACATCAACGTTCGCCTTATGTCCGTATGATGAATGTCCGTCTCCATCAGTCGGCTCAGGAACTGGAGGATTGTCAAGGTCAATGGACCGACAGCCATTACCCCAATACCTTGGATTGGAGTGCCACAGCCTATTATTTTGCTTCGACCCTCAGCGAAGCTCTGCAAGTGCCTGTAGGCATAGTCAATGCCGCTTACGGCGGTGCCTCGGTGGAGAGTTGGACCAATCACCAGATCTTAGAGCAATACCAGGACATTGACCTCGATACGACCCACATCTGGGCACATCTTCCTCACTACAACCGTCCGTTGCTGATGTACAATGCCATGTTCTGTCCGATACGCCACTACACCTATCGCGGCATCCTCTGGTATCAGGGAGAGAGCAATGTGGGCATCGGTCCATCGAGCACGCAATATGCTCAGCGTCTTGCCAATATGGTACAACTGTGGCGCGACAGCATCGGACTCGGCGATATTCCGTTCATCTACGCTGAGATAGCTCCCTACCGATATGACGGCGACCAGCGGGAACGCGCTCCCTATCTGCGTGAACAACAATATCTGGCTCAGTCCATCATTCCCAACAGTTACATGATTTCCACCAACGACCTGGTGGAACCCTACGAGGTCTATAACATCCATCCGCGTCAGAAGAGTGTCGTCGGCCAACGTCTCTGTTGGGCTGCCCTCCACAACACCTATGGGCAGGAACAAGTCTGCTGGGCTGGTCCTCGTTACAAGGACATGGAGATTCGGCGCGACACCTGTGTCGTGAATTTCACCGATTTACCGATGGGCATTTGCCGCAACTACGATATTCGGGGATTTGAGGTGGCTGGTGCCGACCGTCGTTTCTATCCCGCCGACGAGGCGCTCTTCCGGTGGCAGACCAACCAGATGTTGGTTCGCAGCACCCGTGTGCCCCACCCCGTTGCCGTTCGTTATTGTTTCCACGACTGGCAACCCGGCACCCTCATCGGCGGCAACGAACTGCCCGCCTTCCCGTTCCGCACCGACCAGTGGGAACCGTAATGGCGGTTAAGGGTTAACGGTTAATGTTTAAGGGTTAAAGTTTAACGGTTAACGGCATATTTTCGTTTTCGTCTTCGTTTTCGTTCATTTGTTATCGTTCTTTCGTTTTATTCTATACAATATGAAAAACTATCATTCAATAGCCTGGACCTGTATGGCCACCTTAGCTGCCTTGTGCAGTTGCAGCGACTATAGCCAACAGGGCAATCAAGTGACCGTGAAAGTACAATCGGGCGATGCCAAACTGGTGCGCCTGGAGGTCATCAGTCCAAAGATCATCCGCGTCAGCGCGACCGCCGAGGAGCAGTTTGCCGACAAGCCTTCTCTCATCATCGTGCCGCAGACTCCTCTGCCCAAAGAGGCGTTCCAAGTCTCGTCGCACCAAGACATCGTGCGTGTGCAGACCTCTGCCATCTGTGCCAACATCCAGAAATCGACGGGTCGCGTGTGGTTCACCGACCTGCAAGGGAACGAGATATTGGCCGAACAGGCCCAAGGCAGCAAGACCTTCCAACCTTATGCGTGTGAACAAACCGTCTGGACGCACAGCGCCGGCAACACCGCGAAGGACGACAACAGCGTGGGTTACAACGACCAAGCCAACCCGACCAAATATACAGGTTGGACCACCCGCGTCGTCTTCGACAGCCCTGCCGACGAGGCTTTCTATGGTCTGGGCCAACATCAGGCCGACGAGTGGAACTACAAGGGTCGCAACGAGGAACTCTTCCAGTACAACACCAAAGTCTCTATCCCCTTCGTGGTATCGAGCCGCAACTACGGTGTGCTCTACGACAGTTACTCGCTGATGCGTTTCGGTAATCCGAAGGACTACAGCCAGTTGCAGGAGCTCTTCACCCTCTACGACAAGGAGGGTCAGGCGGGTGCCCTGACAGGTACTTACTCGGCTCCGGGTCAACAGACCTTGGTGCGCCGCGAGGACTCCATCTACTTCGAGAACCTCAAGTCGGCCAAGAACCTGCCCGCTTTCCCACTCGCCTTTGCTACCGTCACCTACGAGGGTGAGATTGAACCCAAGACCTCGGGCGAATATCGTTTCAGTCACTACTACAGCGGCTATCAGAAGATCTACATCGACGGCAAGAACGTCTATACCGAAGATGTCGCCGGCACAGGAAAGGAGGGAGACCAGACCATCTGGCGCACCGCTTGGAACCCCAATGCCCGCAAGTTCTCGGTTCCTATGGAGGCGGGGCGCAAATACAAGTTCCGCTTGGAGTGGCAACCCGATGGCGGCGAGGCCTATTGCGGTCTGCGTGCCTTGGCTCCTGTCGATGCTCAGGAACAGAACCAACTCTCGTTCTGGAGCGAGATGTCGCAGCAGATGGACTACTATGTGATGTTCGGCGACAACCTGGATGAGGTCATCAAGGGCTATCGCCAACTCACCGGCAAGGCGCAGATCATGCCTCGTTGGCTGCTGGGTTATTGGCAAAGCCGCGAACGCTACAAGACGCAGGACGAGATTCTGGATGCCTTGCGTGGCTTCCGTCAGCGCCGCATCCCTATCGACAATATCGTCATGGACTGGAACTACTGGACTCCCGACCAGTGGGGTGCCTTCGAGTTCGACCCCACCCGTTTCTCCGACCCCAAGGGCATGATTGACGAGATTCACCGTCTGCACGCCAAGATCATGATCTCCTGCTGGCCGAAGTATTATTTAGGTACGGAGCACTTCAAGGAACTCAACGAGATGGGTGCCATCTACCAGCAGAGCATCAAGGATACCCTCATTGACTGGCTCGGCTTCAAATATGCTTTCTACGATGCCTACAACCCCGAGGCACGCAAGGTGTTCTGGAACCAACTCTGGGAGCACCTCGGCACTATCGGTATCGACTCCTGGTGGATGGATGCCTCCGAACCCAATATCCGCGACTGCACCGACATTCCTTACCGCAAACTGCTCTGTGGTCCTACTTATCTGGGCTCGTCGGACGAATATTTCAATGCCTATAGCATCGTCAATGCCGAGGCTATCTACAACGGCCAACGCGAGCAGAACGACGAACGTGTCTTCCTCCTCACTCGCAACGGCTTTGCTGGTCAGCAACGTTACAGCACCGCCACCTGGAGTGGTGACATCGGCACCCGTTGGGAGGATATGAAGACGCAGATTACCGCCGGTCTGAACTTCTCCATCTCAGGCATCCCGTTCTGGAGTCAGGATATTGGCGGATTCTCGGTCGAGAAGCGTTTCGAGCGTGCTCAACGTGAGTTCGACAAGACCGGCAAGGAGAACGAGGACCTCAAGGAGTGGCGTGAGTTGAATGCCCGCTGGCACGAGTGGGGTGTCTTTGCTCCGATGTACCGTTCGCACGGACAGTTCCCCTACCGCGAACCATGGAACATTGCGCCCGAGAAACATCCTGCCTATCAGGCCATTACCTCACAGATCAACCTGCGCTATCGTCTGTTGCCCTACATCTACTCGCTCACGGCCATGGTTCACTTCGATGACTACACCATCATGCGTCCATTGGTCATGGACTTCAACAACGACGCCCAGGTCCGCAACATCGGCTACCAGTTCATGTTCGGTCCCTCTATCATGGTCAACCCTGTCTTCCAATACAAGGCTCGTCAGCGCGAGGTCTATTTCCCGAAATTTGCCGCCAAGGAGGGCGACCAACCTGCCTGGTATGACTTCTACACCGGCGAAGTGGCCTCTCTGGGTGGCGAGACTAAGGTGTGCGACGCTCCCTACGAGCGCATCCCTCTCTTTGTGCGTTCCGGTTCTATTATCCCTGTCGGCCCCGCCCAACAATACACGGGTCAGGACCAAGGTTTCTTTACGCGCATCTATCTGTATGAGGGTCAGGATGCAGAGTTCACCCTCTACGAGGACGAAGGCACCAACTACAATTACGAGAAGGGTGCTTACACCAAGATCAAGTTGCAGTATAGCGAGAAGGACAAGACTCTCACCTTCCACCGCCGCGAAGGTGGTTTCAAGGGTATGCTCTCCGGTCGCCGGTTCCTGATCATCCCGGTCAGTGCCGATCATCCTCATGACTTCAATCCTGAGGCCTCCGGCATCGAGGTCAACTACAATGGCGAACCTCAGGTGATAAAGCTGTAACAGACCCTCTCCCCAACCCTCCCCCTTAATGGGGAGGGGGCTCTGAGTACTCTGATTATTCCGAGTATTCAGATTACTCTGATTACTCCGATTTTCTGAAAAACTCTTTAACTTTATTTTTTCACTATGATTAAAAAACATTGGATTACCTCTCTATTGCTCGCTGTGACGGCCTTCCCCGTGATGGCACAGAACCTCGAGCAACAGATTGACAATCTGCTCAAGCAGATGACTCTCGAAGAGAAAGTGCGTCTGTCGTATGCACAGGCCAAGTTCTGTAGTCCGGGTGTGCCCCGTCTGGGTGTACCTGAACTATGGACCAGCGACGGCCCTCATGGCGTCCGCATGGAAATCAACTGGAACGACTGGGGTCATGCCCATTGGACCAACGATGCCATCACCGCTTTCCCTGCCCTCACCTGTCTGGCTGCCACCTGGAACCCCGAGATGGCCACCATCTATGGCAAGAGCATTGGCGAGGAGGCCCGTTACCGCAAGAAAAACGTCCTGCTGGGTCCAGGCGTCAACCTCTACCGCACGCCGCTCAACGGCCGTAACTTCGAGTATATGGGCGAAGACCCGAATCTGGCATCGGTCATGGTTGTCAACTATATCCAGGCGCTCCAGAGCAACGGTGTCTCCTGCTGCGTGAAGCACTATGCCCTCAACGAGCAGGAGGAGTTCCGCGGCCACGTCAATGTCATCGTCTCCGACCGTGCTTTGCGCGAGCTCTATCTCCGTCCTTTCGAGGCGGCCGTCAAACAGGGTAAGGCGTGGAGCTTGATGGGCAGTTACAACCAATATCTGGACCAACATGCCAGCCACAACGAAGTGTTGCTCAAGAAGATCCTCAAGGAGGAATGGGGCTTCGACGGCGCCGTCATCTCCGACTGGGGTGCCACCCACAACACCGACGAGGCGGCCCTCTATGGTCTGGACCTCGAGATGGGCACCTACACCAACGGCCTCACCAGCGAGGGCCACGGCTTCGGCTATGATGACTATTACCTCGGCACCGCCTATCTGGAGAAGATCAAGAAAGGCGAGATCCCGATGGAGGTGGTCAACGACAAGGCGCGCCGTATGTTGCGACTCATCCTCCGCACCAGTCTGCCCCGCTTCTCACAGAATCCTATGGACAACTTCGGTTCGCTCAACACCGACGCGCATGTCCTGGCTTGCCGCACCATTGCCCAGGAGGGCATCGTCCTGCTCAAGAACGATGTCAGCGCTGCTGCTGGCAAGGCGCTGTTGCCTATCGACTTCTCGCAATACAAGCGCATCCTCGTGGTGGGCGACAATGCTACCCGCCGTCTCACCGAGGGTGGCGGTTCGTCCGAACTCAAGGCTAAGGACGAGGTCTCTCCTCTCCGCACCTTGCAGGAGCGCTACGGCAAACAGGCTCAAATCACTTATGCTCAGGGTTATACCTGCGGTGGCGCTTACTTCGGCCGCATCGACCATATCAAGCAACAGACCATCGACTCGCTGCGCAACGATGCTGTGGCCAAAGCCAAGGAGGCTGACCTCGTCATCTTCATCGGCGGCCTCAACAAGAACCATTTCCAGGACTGCGAGGGTGGCGACCGTCGTTTCTACAACCTCGACTTCGAGCAGGACGAACTCATCTCTGCCCTGGCCGACGCCAACAAGAACCTCGTCACCGTCATCGTGAGCGGCAACGCCTACGCCATGCCTTGGCTTGCCAAGGTGCCTAACCTCGTACAGTCGTGGTACTTAGGCAGTCAAGCCGGCCCTGCCTTGATCGACATCCTTTCGGGCGATGTCTGTCCTTCGGGCAAGACCCCATTCACCTTTGCCCGCGAGTTGGAAGACTATCCTGCTCACAAACTGGGCCGTGTCGGTTATCCAGGTCTCGATCCCGACTCGCTGCCTGCCGCTTTCCAGTTCGGCGACAAGACCAATCCTAAGTCGGCTCTCCTCCTCCAGAAGGGATTCTTCGAGAAGCAGGCTGCCGCCATTGCCAAGGACAACAACATCAACAAGCGCAACACCTCGATTGACGGACGCACCCACAACGGTCGTGGCAACGAGGCTGAGGTCTATGCCGAGGATATCCTGTTGGGCTACCGTTGGTTCGATGCCAAGGCGCAGAATGGCACCTACGCTCAGTCCAAGAGCCGTGTGGTCTTCCCCTTCGGTTTCGGTCTGAGTTACACCACTTTCGCCTATGGCAAACCCACTATCTCGGGCAACACCGTCTCTGTCACTGTCCGCAACACGGGTAAAGTGGCAGGCAAGGAGGTTGTCCAATTCTATGTAGGCGACGACAAGGCCTCTGTGGTTCGTCCTGTCAAGGAACTCAAGCACTTCGAGAAGGTCTCTCTCCAACCTGGCGAAGAGAAGACGGTATCTTACCAGATAGCTGACGACGACCTCAAGTTCTTCGACGAGAACTCCCAACAATGGACCCTCGAACCCGGCTCCTTCACCATCTACGTCGCTGCCTCTTCGGCCGACGTCAAAGGCAAGGTGAAGTACAATAAATAACTCAAGTTTCGCAAGTGTGAGAACTTGCGGAACTTGATGGAAGTTAAAAGGAGTTATCGCTTCGCTCAGGGAGTTAACGGACGTATGAAAAAAGTGAAAATGAAAATTGAAAGTTGAAAAGCTCTGAGTTATCAGATTATTCCGACTACTCCAATTACTCCCGAGCTCCTTAGTGCCGAAGGCTATTAGCGTGCGAAGCACCTTTAGCGGCTCAAAGAGCCCATTAGCCCTAATAATAGCCTCTTCCCTCTGTTAGCGCCATAGGCCATTAGCGTGAACGAAGTGAACTTTTAGCGGCTCGTAGAGCCCATTAGCCTTCAGAACTATTGTCCTTTCATGAACGGCTAGGATGCCGTAAGCCAATAAACTATCCTAAAAGCTTTCCTTACACATCTCTCACCAGCGGATGCAAGTCCCTTGCGAGAGATGTTTTCATTTGTCCCCTACTGCTTCATGCAAAAACACCCCACAAGCTCAGGAAAACACCCCACAAGCCCAACCATTAAACGTTAACCGCTAACCCTTAACCCCTAACCGTTAACCATTAACCATTAACCGTTAACCGCTAACCGAAAGACGGCGCAAAGATACAAATTATAGCAGTCCCATTCAAACAACGGACTGCTATACTTTTTGCTATACTTTGCTATGGTACTATGAAAATCAATTACTTACGATAGGTTATAACCACGAAACACACGAAAGTACACGAAAATAAGCTTCACTAAGCTTGAAAACCATCCAAAGCAATTGAAATATGGTATATTCCTCACTTTTATTTACTTACAATCTATATGTGTGGGGCAAATCCTCCTCCCCTCGGGGTCCTCGCAGCAAATTAGGAGGGTTGATAACCCTCCGCGAGAAGACGAGGCTTTAGCCGAGGGGATGAACGGGAG
>CACYQQ010000039.1 GCA_902776605.1 uncultured Bacteroidales bacterium
GGAAATTAGTTCACTTGTAACTCGGTGGTTAATCCTTTTTGTATATATATGCAAAGATAAGGATTAATCTTGACTGGTGCAAATCTAAATGAGTGTAAATGAGTGTAATAGAGTTAGATACACAAACTCCTTTCCACTCATATACACTCTGCGAGATGTATTTTTGTTCTTAAAGAGAGCTTGGATTACACTCCAGTTGAGAGTGCTCCAATAAACTTATCCAGCAGCGGGGCGAGGGTCTTCAACTCCTCCACCGTGATGCCGTGGCCAACGATGCTTTGGGCGAGGCAGAGGGGGATGTCTTTGGCCCGTTCCTCCATCTCTTTGCCCTTGGGGGTGAGCGAGACGATGCGTTGACGGGTGTCAACGTCGCCGCGTTTGCGTTCAATAAGTCCCTGACGCTCCATGCGTTGCAGGAGCGGAGTGACGGTGTTCGTCTCCAACTTCAGGCGTTCGGTGATGTCGCCAATCAGGCAATGATCCTTCTCCCACAGCACCATGAGCACCAGGTACTGGGGGTAGGTGATGCCCAGGTCCTTGAACAATGGGGTATAGGCGCTCGTCACCATTCTTGCCGCCGTATAGAGGCGGAAACAGAGCTGATTGTCAAGTTTGAGTTGTTCAAACATGTTGATGAGGTTATGAGGTTATAAGGCCTTCAAGGTCATGTGACCTTTGAGGGATGAGGTTGTGAGGTTGTGGGGGCGGTGAAGTTGGGCGGGTAGTTCCGCTCCGTCATTATGATAAAAGCAGAGTATGGTATTTTTTTGAGCGATACTGCCTGGTCACTTCACCACCTCGCCAACTCATTTCTTTAGATTATATTTCTCTCGCATAGCCTGGCGCTCCTCTTCCGAGAGGGACGACATGTAGCCCTTCCAACCGGGGCAGAAGTTGATGTGCCAACGCCAGAAGCGTCCAATCAGCGATTTCGGGTTCTTGTCGTACTGTGCGCGGAACTTACAGTTGGCACAGGGTTTTTGAATTGTTTCCATAGACATTTGGGGGTTAATTAGATAGTTGACTTTTATTCTTTTGGGGGAGATAAAGAAGTTAAAGGAGAAAAAGAAGTTAAGGACGATAGTTATCATTCCCCTTCTTTTCTTTCTGCCTAATGTTCTCCTTTTCGACCATCTTTTTCATTCTACTCCTCCCCCTTATGGGGAGGTTGGGAGGGGGTCTCTTGGGAGGGGGTCTTCTTCCATCTTGATTTCAACCTCTTGATTCCTTCGGCACCCAATATCGTGAGGCCGCCATATTGGCAAGTCTTGGCCAATCCGAAGAGGACCACCCAGAGCACGCCTTTCACTTCGGCGCTGATGGGCAACGCCATTTGGGCAAACGAGAGGATGTAGAGTGGTATGCAGCAGAGTAATACAATTACACCTGTCTTGAACGATAGTCCTTTTAACCAGTCTTTTATCTTCATTTATCTATATGTTCAGAATATTATGATTTTACCCTTCATTGGGGTGCTAACGGACTTTTCCCCATTTTGGAAAATGTTCATTATTAAACTATTGCCTTGTAATACTCGTCTTCTATTTGTATTGATAATCCTCCCTCTCTCGCAGGGAGGGTAGGGGAGATTCCTTGGTGCAAAGATACGGCTTTTCTTTTATATATCGCAAACGATATACTAATTAACGACGTTTTATTCAATCTTTTTTCTCTCTTCGTTTACTTTTGCAACACCAATCTGTCAATTTTTAGGTCGTATGCGATTTATCAGATGGTGGTTTAGGATCTGCCTCCTGCCCCGAAGTCGATAAATGGAATGTGTTATCATTCCTTTATATTGTTGTCCATTTCCTTTCGTATTGACGGCATCTTCATCTCCTTCGCTCGACCTTGTGTTTCCGTTGCCTTTTCTTCGACCTTCTCCCTTTTTGCTGCCTTTTAAAGGGAGAAAGAAGGCAGAAGGTAAGCAGAAGCAAAACCGTAGTTAAGCGGGTGTAGAAGGAGGAGACCGAGGGCTCCTCCTCATGCCTTCCTGAATAGGACGTCAGCGTAGGATGGTCGGTAGGGGGCGGTCTGTTCCTGTAGGAATGCACTCCGTCTAAGGTGTGGATGTCCTCCGTCAATTGAACTTAATTAGAAATCAATTTTCAGCGGTCGCGAGAGCGATGCAAATCAATTCTGTATCTTCCAACTAATCGCAATCTCCCTTCATTTATCATTTGCTACTTTTCAAATTGACTAAGGTCAAATCCATTCCAAAAGGGACTTCGGGTTAAATAATATTAAAAGGAGGGGGAGATAATTAAAAAATGTTGGCTCTTGATTGTCGTTCAAAGAAAAATGTATATACTTGCAGCAGACAAACCGCATTCTTTTGGGGCAACAAACCTTGTGAAGAATCGACGACGCTGAAAAGATTTGTCCGAGTTATCATTCTTAGTATAAACTTTAATTGTTAAAGCATGAAAAAGCTTTCATTTGTCCTGCTCTTTTCTTTTGCTGCTGTGATGCCATCTGCATACGCAGCGTCTGTAACAGATGTTGAAGAACCTGCTGTTCCTGATTCGTTGAATATTCCTGTTTGGATAGTCGATGGTGTGGAGGTTGTTAATAGTGAGGAGCTGCCTCCAACGGAAGATGTAGAAAGTATTACTGTCGTAAAAAATGATTCGGCATTGCTCAACCTGTTCCGTCCAAGAATGGGTGGCGTTATTATCGTAAAGACGAAGTCTAAAACGCGACTCAAGGAGGTAATCAAGGCTCATAATCAGTCGGAAGAACAAAATAACGCGAAGCCAATAGAACCAGGTACGATTCGTATTCGGTAAATATCAGCAAGAGCTTTGTGCTAAACAAAAAGGAGCGTCCTTATTGGACACTCCTTAATTGTAAGAGCCGAAGACGGGACTCGGATCTCTTGGACGTGACTGAAAGGAACAACCCGTGACCGGTCACGCGGAGAGAGTCAGCAAGGTGAAACGCAAAAAGGAGTACCCAAATTGGACACTCCTTTGACGTAAGAGCCGAAGACGGGACTCGAACCCGTGACCCACGCATTACGAATGCGTTGCTCTACCAACTGAGCCACTTCGGCGTTCTTAAAATGCGGGTGCAAAGATAGTGAAAATTTTTAATACTGCAATGATTTATTTGAAAAAAATGCAGATTTTTTGAGGAAAAAGGCGGTTTTGGCACTCATTCGTTGGCTTTTTGAGGGGATAGACGTTGCATTTGCCAAAGAAGATAGGCCGAAACGAGGGCACTCAAGACAATCCAGATGGGGGAGAAAGTATAGTCCTTGACGACCTGAGAGAGTTCTTCGGGTGTGGCAAGGTTGTAGGCTATCAGGGCAAAGAGGTTGTTGAGGCAATGCGCCAGGATGGGCGTCCAGAGAGACTTGGACCAATAGACCAGATAGACAAACAGGGTGCCGAGGAACCAACGGGGGATGAGACCAAAGAGTTCGAAGTGGATGAGGGCAAAGAGCAGGCCGACCAGGCAAGCGGCGAGGTGGATGGACATGCTTCCCTCGCGACGGAAACTGTGAAGCAGGGCACCACGGAAGAGCAGTTCTTCGCCAATGGCGGTGGAGACGCACATGAGCAAGATGTTCTCGATCCACCCGAACAGCCCCGAGGTGGAGAGCAGGGTCTGGATGACCGTCATGTTGCGGAGAGACTCCTCTTCGGCATATTGGCGGATGGACTCGGGCCAAGGCAGGCGG
This sequence comes from uncultured Bacteroidales bacterium, assembly GCA_902776605.1. Classification (GTDB taxonomy): domain Bacteria; phylum Bacteroidota; class Bacteroidia; order Bacteroidales; family UBA3663; genus Liminaster. The sequence continues at coordinate 3,686 of CACYQQ010000039.1, forward strand.
GAGTTGAACACCTCCAGCGAATCCATGACAGGGATGGCAGCCAACATGAAGAGGAGGGTCAGTCCCGCGTACTTATAGTTAATATGTGTGAGGTGGAGGACATCGAAGGTGGCGCGCCAGCCGTTGCCCTCGGGGTGAGAGGGACGTACCTGGACAAACCACATCCATGCTACGGGGGCAGCCATCATGACGAAGAGATTCTGAGACCATTGAACCAGATGAAGGTAAGCGACCATGTGTCCGTTGGTCGATAGCGGGGACAAGGCGAATAGAACAATTCCGCAGAGGATGAGACCGCCTGCCAGGAACAGAAGAAGGAACCAAAGATGCGTCCAGAATTTCATTGAAAGTGCGTTTTATGATTGTTGTGGGTGCAAATATAGCCATTTTTGGTGACAACTTGGCATAAAAGACAAAATATTTGAAAAAAGTAGGCAAAAAATTTGGAAAGTAGAAAAATATCTGCTATCTTTGCACCCGCAAACGAGAAAACAACGCAGTTTTCGAGTCTGCAAATAGCTGAAACGCCGGACAGCAACGCTGTCGCGTTGTGAGTCTGACTAAAGCGCCCGGGTGGCGAAATTGGTAGACGCGTACGTTTCAGGTGCGTATGGTGCATGCCATGCGGGTTCGAGTCCCGCCTCGGGCACCAGGAACTCTAAACTCGACTCGAATTTAGAGTTCTTTTTTAACTGTCAGCATAGCTCAGTTGGTTAGAGTATCACCTTGACATGGTGGGGGTCCTTGGTTCGAATCCAAGTGTTGACACAAAAGAAAATGCAACCGCTCATTTGAGTGGTTGCAATTTTTTTAAATGGAACACCGAATTGAACGAAAGAAATGTAATCACGAAACACACGAAAGAGTACTAAAATAGATTGACTCTATTATACTCCTATGTACTCTTATAGGAGAGGGTACTGAATAAACTAAAAAACTCATTTCCACTCACTTACACTTTGCAAGAGATAATAAGAGTGGGAGGTTGGGGAGGTGGTCTTTATGTACGTCCTGTCGTCGGGCGCCGTGTTGCCTGCCAAGATGCCTTTGGTGCCAAGGAGGGGTCCGATGCAGAGAGGGTCATCTTGAATGAGGTGGGCGAGGTGCGCTTCCGTTTCTTCTAAAGTTGGAAATAGTTGGGGATAACCGTCGGAGGCCAGAATGACCTCGGTGACGGTGTCGGGAATGGAGGTGATGTGGATGAATGCGTCGGGAATGTGTTGACCGTCAAAGACGCCGAATGCCCATTTGGAAGATTGGGGAGAGATGTTCTGATATAGGGTTTGTCGAGAGATGAAAGGTTGGATGATTTGACGACCAGGGTCGTGCTGCTGAATGTCGGCGATGGTCATTAAGCCCCGAGAAAGGAGACTCTTGAGGATGGAACTTCGCCATTCGGACAATACGGTGTCAATCAGTTTGTGCTCTTGAAAAGATTCGAAGCGACCGTCTTGGTGTAGAAAAGCATATTGGCAGTCGCCGACACTCCAGACTTCGTGTTGGGCGACGTTGTAAATGACGCCGCTGGCCTCGCCGCCGTGCCCTTGCAGCGCCTGTTTTAAGGCGTCGGAGAGTTGGTTAACAGCCTCACGGGCAGAGAGTTGTGGCGGGAGAAGGGCGGTGGCTTGCGCCAACGTCTGGGCGGCCACTTGTCCCGGGGTGCGACCATCGGCAAAACGGAAAGCCGTCTTCGGGGTTGCCCCATCGAAAACGGCTATATAGGAGGAGGTGATACAATAGGCATCCTCCATTTGGTCGGGATGGCCTTTCGGCTTACTGCATAACTGGTTCATTCAGGCTTTCAGCAATAACACGCTGGGATTCGGTCAAGAGACGTTGAACGCCTTGTTCGGTTCCCTCTTCCTTGGTCACGGCAGGCAGCGGATCGTGGATGGTGATGGTCATGCGGTGAGGACGAACCAAGAAAGTGCCCTTGGGCAGAACCTGATAGGGGCCTTCGATGGTGACAGGAACGACTGGCATTCGGAGCATGGCGGCCAAGGTGAAAGCGCCTTTCTTGAAGCGGTTCAGATGACCTGTCTTGGTACGTGTGCCCTCGGGAAAGACGACCATGGAGGTGCCACCCTTGAGTGTTTGAAGAGCTTGACGGACGGTGTGTATCAGACCAGACGTGCCACGTTCATCGACCCAAATCTGACCCGCCTTGTCGCATGCGAAGCCAACGATGGGCAGTTTCTTGATGCCCTTTCGGAGCATCCAGCGGAAGGAGTGACCCAATCCGGCATAGAGCAGGAAGATGTCGAAAGCACCTTGGTGGTTGGCAACAAAGATGTAGGAGGTCTTCTTGTCAATCTTCTCACGCCCAATCACTTTGTAGGGAGAGAGACAGAGGTAACAGAAACACTTGCCCCAAATGACGCCTGGCCAATATCCCATTTGCTTGCCGAATCCGCACATACAACCTAAAGAGGTGGCAAGACCGGCTAAAATGGTCAGTATGAGGCCGAACGGCAAGATGATGAAGATCTCGTAAATATAATAGAAGATAATCATAAAAAGTATGTAAAAACTGCATTTTCGCCGCAAAGATATTGAAAAAAACTAAAAAAGTTATAATTTTTGTGGGCTTTTTGTTCAACATATCGAAAAAATCATTTACTTTGCAGAGTTTTTCAAACAGAATTATCAAAAATAACTAAATAACTTTATCATTATGCGATTCCTTAAGATTTACGGAGGTGCTATCCTCATCTTGTTGACAGTAGTTCTCTTGTACATATTCTTCACTGATCCAAGCATGGACAAGGAACTGTACAACACGTTATTGATCGTCTGTGCCGTTCTCGTTGTCATCGGTGTTGTCCTGATGATTCTTGGTGGCAAGTGGGCTGATAAGATTGGCGGTAAATAATCTGTAAAAACAATATAGACCCGGAGGCTCTGCTGGAAAAGGAAGCAGAGTTTCCGAGTTATCTTTACTTCCGCGTGCTTGATTTACTGATGGTGGGTTCCAAAAATGTCATGTTGAGCGGAGCGAAACATCTCCAACGGTCGCGAAATGTGCTTTTAGATTCTTCACTGCGTTCAGAATGACAAATAAGAGTGGATTCCTGATGTTTAAGAGAACGATTTTTGTATTATTGCTCGCTTCCCTGGCTGGCTCTTCATTATTTGCACAGAAGTTTACGAAAAGAGAGTTGGCAAGACGTGAGGCCCGTGAAGCCTATTACTTCTGCGGTGCAACATTTACCTTTTCGGCTGGGTATATACATAGTTGGTTGACCAACAAGCCTATTTCAAACGATTATCTTTCCAAAGGCCACAGTGAATATTGGGCCAATACTGACAATAGCTTCGATTTAGGATTTGCTTGGGATCAATGCTTCAACAAACAGTGGGGTTTGCAGAATGCCATTTACTATGTCCGTAAGGGCGGTGACCATCTGCACTATTACGACGGCGAGTTGGGCTATGGTAAGATACTGAGGCCCGAGGAAACCGACGAGGTGACCTGCCAAGGTGCCGAATGGCAATGTCAGGTGCGTTACTTCTTCAACCTCTCGAAACATCAACGTCTGTCGTTGAACGTTGGCGGTTTTATCGACAAGCACTTCGACAAGCCCTCCGGTTACAAGAACTGGGACATGGGACCTCAGGTGGGCATCGGCTATGACTTGTACCGATTCTCGGGCAGTGTCACCTACCAGCCTGGCGTGTTCAAGAGGGTCGTAAACGACTGTAAGTCAACACAGGGTGCGCTGATGGTCAACCTCGGCGTACGCGTCTGGAAGAAATAAAAGGTTGCCCCTCGGCCGGACTGACCCAAATACGGAAGAGGGCAGCAGACAACCCTTTTTGATACTTGCTAATTTTTTGAAGACATCCTACCTATATATAAGAACGGTTTCATACATTCTTTAGTGAATCTGGGTGTATCAATGCTCCCTGTTGCAGTGGGGAGAGTTCAGAGATAAAGTTCACCTCTTGGCATGTTGAGGGAACAGACGATAGTCATATTCTATTTTTGTGATTTACACGTCTATAGTATATTTGAGCTTTTATATTAAGTCTTGATTGTTAAACATTTATTTCGCAATGGAATTAGAATTCAGCCCATTGACTGCTGTAAGTCCGATTGATGGACGTTATCACAGTAAGACAGAGGTTTTGAGTAATTATTTCTCGGAGTTCGCGTTGATCAAGTACCGTGTACGGGTCGAGATTGAGTATTTTATTGCTCTGTGCGAACTGCCATTACCACAATTATCTAAGGTGCCTGCAAGTGTCTTTCCACAGTTGCGCGCCATTTATCAGAACTTCTCGGTCGAGGATGCACGCCGCATCAAGGAGATTGAGAAGGTCACCAACCATGATGTGAAAGCTGTCGAATACTTGATTAAGGAGGAGTTCGACAAACTCGGTCTGGAGGCTTACAAGGAATTTATTCACTTCGGATTGACGAGTCAGGACATCAACAACACCTCGGTGCCGATGTCCATCAAGGAGTGTGTGCATGATGTGTATATCCCAGCCTTGCAGGAGGTTATCGACCTGTTGGCACAATATGCCGAACAGTGGAAGGATGTCCCGATGTTGGCACGCACCCACGGTCAGCCCGCTTCGCCCACCCGTCTGGGTAAGGAGATTCAGGTCTTCGTCTATCGTCTGAACCAGCAGTTGGAACTCTTGAAGCAAGTGCCTTTCACCGGCAAGTTCGGTGGTGCAACGGGTAACTTCAATGCCCACCACATCGCTTATCCTGAGCGCGACTGGCGTGCCTTCGGACGTGAGTTCTTGAGCACGAAGTTGGGCATCGGCCGCGAGGAGTGGACTACCCAGATCTCCAACTACGACAACTTGGCTGCCCTTTTTGATGCCCTGCGTCGCATCAATGTCATTCTGTTGGACGTCGACAAGGACTTCTGGCAGTATATCTCGATGGAATACTTCAAACAGCAGATTAAGGCAGGGGAGGTCGGTTCGTCGGCCATGCCACACAAGGTGAACCCTATCGACTTCGAGAACTCGGAGGGTAACTTGGGCATCGCCAATGCCATCTTGGATCACTTGGCTATGAAGTTGCCAATCAGCCGTTTGCAGCGTGACTTGACCGACTCGACGGTACTGCGTAATGTCGGTGTTCCGATGGGACATATCCTGATTGCGCTGGCAAGCACCTTGAAGGGTCTTCGCAAACTGTTGCTCAACGAGTCGGCCATCCAGCGCGACTTGGACAACGCTTGGGCCGTCGTGGCTGAGGGCATTCAGACCATCTTGCGCCGCGAGGGTTACCCGAAACCCTATGAAACCCTCAAGGCCCTTACCCGTGTCAATACGGGTATGAACGAAGAGACAATATCTAAATTTATCGATACATTAAACGTTTCGGAGTCTGTGAAAGCAGAGTTGCATGCACTTGCTCCTAACAATTATACCGGTATTTAAATTAATTAATTATTTTTGCTAACATCTACTATTAGTATGGAAGAAAATCAGAATCCTACTTCCGCCCCACAGAATGAGGGCGAAGAGCAGCAGCCAAAGCGTCGTCCACGTATCAGCGAGTCTCGCACTTTCGACGCTCCTTTAGACCGTAACTACGGTCGTTCTTACCAACCACGTAATAGCTACCAGTCACGTCCTCAGGGCGGTTATGACCGTCAGCAGGGTGGTTATCAGGAGGGCGGTTACCAGCCTCGTCAGGGTGGTTACCAGTCTCGTCAAGGCGGTTATGGTCGTCCTCAGCAGGGTGGCTATGGTCGTCCACAACAGGGTGGCTATCAGTCACGTTACAACAACTACCAGTCTAATGCCAGCGGTTCTGCAGAACAGTCAGAGAAGACGGAACACAGCGAGCAGTCAACACCTCAGACCAACAACTACAGCCGTCCTCAGCAGGGTGGTTACGGTCGTCCTCAGCAGGGTGGCTACGGTCGTCCTCAGCAGGGTGGTTACGGTCGTCCTCAGCAGGGTGGTTACGGTCGTCCTCAGCAGGGTGGCTACGGTCGTCCCCAGCAAGGTGGTTACGGTCGTCCCCAGCAAGGCGGTGGTTATGGCCGTCCACAACAGGGTGGCTATGGTCGCAATGGCGGTTTCCAGCAGCGTCGTCCTGCACCTCGTAAGCAGGCTTACAATCCACATCGTCCAGTAGAGTACACCGAGGCAATCGTCGATCCAAATGAGGAGATTCGTCTTAACAAGTACCTTGCCAACGCTGGTGTATGCTCACGCCGTGAGGCTGATGAGTACATCCAGAATGGTTCGGTCAAGGTCAATGGCGAGGTGGTAACTGAGTTGGGTACTAAGGTAACCCGCAAGGACAGCATTACCTTCAACGACCAGCCAGTAAGCTTGGAGCGTAAGGTCTATGTATTGTTGAACAAGCCAAAGGATACGGTTACTACCAGCGATGATCCTCAGGGTCGTCAGACCGTTATGGACTTGGTTCGTACTGCCAGCCAGGAGCGTATCTATCCTGTCGGTCGTCTGGACCGCAACACCACAGGTGTGCTTCTCTTGACCAACGACGGTGACTTGGCCTCTAAGTTGACTCATCCTAAGTATGTCAAGAAGAAGATTTACCATGTATGGTTGGACAAGAATGTATCGGAGGACGATTTGGCAAAGATTGCCGCAGGCATCGACCTTGAAGATGGTCCTATCCATGCTGACGCTATTGCATACGCCAACGAGGATGACAAGAATCAGGTTGGTATCGAGATTCACTCTGGCAAGAACCGTATCGTGCGCCGTATCTTCGAGCACCTTGGTTACCGTGTCACCAAGTTGGATCGCGTTTACTTTGCCGGTCTCACCAAGAAGAACTTGGCTCGTGGCCGCTGGCGCTACCTCACACAGCAGGAGGTTAACATGCTGAAGATGGGTGCCTTTGAATAATTCTTGTAATTGAACAATGAAAAGAGAAATTATAAAGTCCGTCCTGAAGGATGCTAAGTTGGACCGTCCAGTCACCGTGTGTGGCTGGGTACGGTCTATGCGAGGCAACAAAGTGGTTAAGTTCATTGCCTTGAACGATGGAAGTTGTGTCAGTGGTATTCAGATTGTGGCTGATGTCGAGAAGTTCGATGAGGCTCTCTTGAAGCGTATCACGACCGGTGCTTGTCTCAAGGTGGAGGGTCAATTGGTTGCCAGCCAAGGCGGTAATCAGTCTTGTGAAGTGCAGGCTACGAATATTGAGGTATTGGGCGATTGCGACCCGAACGAGTATCCTTTGCAGAAGAAAGGTCACTCGATGGAGTTCCTTCGCGAGAAGGCTCACCTGCGTCCTCGTACAAACTTGTTCGGTTGTATCCTCCGCATCCGCCACAATATGGCGATTGCCATCCACCAGTACTTCCACGAGCATGGATTCTACTATTTCCATACTCCTCTCATCACGGCTTCCGACTGTGAGGGTGCAGGTCAGATGTTCCAGGTTACGACCAAGAACCTCTACGACCTCAAGAAGGACGAGAACGGCAGCATCATCTACGACGATGACTTCTTTGGCAAGATGACCTCTTTGACCGTCTCTGGTCAGTTGGAGGGTGAGTTGGGTGCTACGGCTCTGGGTCAGATCTATACCTTCGGACCTACTTTCCGTGCCGAGAATTCCAACACGCCGCGCCACTTGGCTGAGTTCTGGATGATTGAGCCAGAGGTTGCCTTCTACGATATGGACGACCTCATGGAACTGGAAGAGGACTTCATCAAGCATTGCGTACGTTGGGCTTTGGAGAACTGCCGTGAGGACTTGGAGTTCCTCAACAAGCTCATCGACCCAACGCTCATCGAGCGTTTGGAAGGTGTGCTCAAAGAGAGCTTCGTTCACTTGCCTTACACCAAGGGTATCGAGATTCTCCAGCAGGCCATCAAGGACGGCAAGAAGTTCGAGTTCCCATGCAACTGGGGTGACGACCTCGCTTCCGAGCATGAGCGCTTCCTCGTTGAGGAGTACTTCAAGAAGCCTGTCATCATGACCAACTATCCTAAGAAGATCAAGTCTTTCTATATGAAGATTGATGCCGAAAAGCCTGTCTTCAATGGTCAGGAGATGGAGGAAACCGTTCAGGGTACCGACGTCCTCTTCCCTCAGATTGGTGAGATCATCGGTGGTTCGGTTCGTGAGGAGAGCTACGATAAGTTGCTCAACGAGATTGAGACCCGCCACATCCCAATGAAGGATATGTGGTGGTACCTCGACACCCGTCGCTTCGGTTCTTGCCCTCACGCAGGTTTCGGCCTCGGCTTCGAGCGTCTCATCCTCTTCGTCACTGGCATGCAGAACATCCGTGACGTCATTCCGTTCCCACGTACTCCAAAGACTGCGGAGTTCTAATTCGTCTTTTCTTTGGGACAGTTCTTTTGTCCCGAGATATATCAAAAAAATGCAGGCCATTACGGTCTGCATTTTTTGTTTCTTATCTTATTTTCCTTTTGGCGATAATATTCTCTACTCGTTTCCTTATTTCTGGGTCAATCTTTTCTTGCTGCAATATCGTGGCGAAGAGTCGGTACACCGAAGTCTCTTGAATGACATCGCTGTGGGAGATGTCTATAGGTGTTGTGTCAGATAGAAGTTCCGGTAAGTATTTTTCGAACGCAAGGTTGCCAGATTTTATCAGTCCTACGGCAGCATTCACTTTCACCTCGTAGGATGGACTTTGCTTCAGGAGTTTGATTTTCTCATCATCGGTGGTCAGTTGCCGAAATCTCCTGTATTGCAGTTCATCTTCACTGGCATAATCTGGAAAGCGTTCCATGATGGCTATGATGGTGTCTTTGTTGTAAAGAGAGGCTTCTAAGTCTTTCGTAAAAAAGATGGTCTGAAGTAACTCTACAGAAGTAGGCTGCCATTCTCCAGAGGTGGAATCTCGTTTCATGGCAGGCTTCTTATATTTCAAGTTGCCGATTACTCTTTTCGCTTCATTGATCATGTAGGTCAATTCCTCGTTGCTATTGTAGAATAGGAGTTCGATGGATGCTGGCCACATTTCTTTGCCCACAATGCAGTCTTTTGGAAAAGTAATCGTGCAATCCGGTCCGACATTATATGCAATAGTTAGGTAATTGGATGATTCTGGATCGAGCAACTCTTCGTTGTAGCGTAGGTTTTTAGCCAAATAACAACGAAGGGAGTCTTTCCCCCCAGGAAAGATAGGTTTCTTGATATTGTGTTCAGAGTCATAAAACTCTTCAATTTCGTCGGCTTCTGAAAAACCGAAATCTTGGTTAGCTCTTTGATTGCTGCTGTTCTGCCTGCATGAGCATAACAGGGCAAAAGCCAATAGATAGTAGGGTAGGTGTTTCATGATTGCATCATCTATTTTTGAATTTTCGGTGCAAAGGTAGTGCGTTTTTTTGAATTGAACAAATGTTCGTTCGTATATTCTGTTTTCATCCGTATTTTAATTTTGTAGTTTGTTAATGCTTAAATACGTGGATATGTTGTCTTTTTTTAGAAACAGGTCTGACTATTTGGATAAGTAAAACGGGAGATTATTAAAAAGGAGTCCGCCAAATATTTCGGCGGACTCCCCTAATTAAAAAGTGTTATGAAAGTATAATCCCTAAAGTGAAAAGATAATTTGCTTCTTATTAAAATCTAATCCTGTATTATCCTTTTGGAGTATTGGAAGTTGTTTTATTTGAAGATCTTGCGGGTAGTTCCGTCGCTCATGAGCAGGATGTTCATACCCTTCTGGAGAGCGTTGATGCGCTTGCCTTCGGGACTTAGAATACCATCAACCGAAGCGTTGGATACAGGGGCAGGGATATTCTTGGCACCCGTTGTTTCTCCAACCAGAGAGACGAAGTTGTCGAAGCAGCAGTAGGCAGGAGTGTTCATGCCATAAGCCCCAACGTCGGTGCTATTCATGCTGAACTCAATACGATCTACTTCTCCGAGGGCGGTGAGGTCGATGGTCTTCCAAGCGAAGTTCAACATACCATCGGCAGCCAAGTTAACAGTGACGGTGTCGGTGACAACACCATTCTTCTTGCCGATGATGTAGAGCTGGAACCAGTCGTCCTCGGTGAAGCGCTTAGCAAAGGAATCACCAGAGGTCAACGAGTTGAAGGCATAGGCATTGTTGGTCAAGGCTACGCTTTGTGGGGTAAAGAGACGTCCCTCATTGTTGGTGATGCTGGCCGCTTCGCCGCCAAAGGTGCTATAGTAAAGTACAGCAAAGGTCTTTGACTTGTCGGCTCCCGTACCCGTGCATGAGTTGAATTGATCGGCTGCCAAGTTGCTGCGGTCGAACGTGTTAACATTGCGGGAAGAGATGGCAAAGCCGTCATAATAATCCCAGCCATCATAGTCTGCGTAACCATTGTAGAAACGGAAACCATTGGAGACAAATGCTCTTTCTTCCAGGGTCTTGCCCAAGTTGTAAGAGTTTTCTTCGAGGTTGAACTCTTCGAAGTCAACGGTCACTTGCGCCGTAGCGCTACTTGCTGCCAAGAGGGCAGCGGAGACAAAAAGTAAAACTTTTTTCATAATTGGTAAATATTTAGTTGAGAATTAGGGATATCTATGTTGGGGAATAATTACCTCCCCTCGGGGAGGAGGGTGGGGGTCACTAGTTCGGCGCCACTTATTTCCGTACTGGTTTCGCCCAACCAGCCACACGACTGATTCAAAGCAGAATAGACACGGACGAAGTTGGCGTGAGAGAGGTGAACCGGAGTGCGATGGACGGGGTCAACGGCCCAGTCGAGGTCAAAACTGTTGCCTTCCGTGTCGGTATTCGCAACATTATCGACATAGCCGTAACGGAGAGAAGAAAGCACCCAATAGGTACCTTTGCCACTCTGGTCATAGCCGTTGCCAGGTAAGAGAGTACCCGACAGCGTGAGAGGCGATGAGAGCCAGAGCGGGAAATATTCCTGCTTGTGGAAGTTGTTTCGGAGGACGAAACCCGAGCCGCCTCGGTTGTCGGTCCAAGGTGTATCGCGCAGAGGATCAAGAGAATAGGTGATGCGATAGTCATAGACCAACAATCCAGCGCTGTCGGTGTCAGCACTGCCCACCAACTCATACCATTCGTCATCGGGCAGCCCATTCTGGTTGGTATCAACGGCAACTTGAACAATGCCAGGTTCACTGCTTCCAGCATAGGCGTTGCCGAAGATACGGAAGTCGGCACTATGGGCGATGTTCTGTATCGGTCGGTGAAAGTGGAACGTGACGTAGCCACCGAAGCCGCCTAACGTGATGATACTCTGTGCGTTGTCGGCAATAGCCTCCGTACATTTCTGCGCCATGCGGAGAGCGTCGTCGCCCTCCTCGTAGGCTGGCATGGTGTTGACGAACTGGCCAGGGGCAGGGACATATTCATCGACGGCAGCAATGTAGGGTGATTGGTCATGCGGTTGGTCGTTCGAGCTTGACGATGAGGCATTTATGCCACCCACCCATACCGCGCGGGAGGGAATGTCGCCCGTGCGTACTTTCCAGTCGAATGTGCCGTTGGCATGAAAATGCAGCAGTTCGCCGCTGGAGACGAAGTTCTTGGCATCCATGAGATAGAAGTCATGGTGCAAGGGATGGACTAACAATCCGTAAGGCATCGTGATGCGTTGCACTTCGGGCGATGCGAACAACGTGCCCTCTACCCGTTGGTGAGATCGGACATCG
>CACYQQ010000040.1 GCA_902776605.1 uncultured Bacteroidales bacterium
TATTTGTCATCCTGGAATGACAGACAAATGAAATTCTTAGAATATTCAACTATTTGAATAAAATTTCAGAAAAATTCTTGGTCGTGTCCTAGATTTCTGGGAGAGATTATTAAGAACGCGAAAGGGAAGAAAAACTATTTAACTCTGAAACCTCTCACTGAGTGGAAAAGGGTGAAATTGAGTTCTATTGAGTTTCCCAATTAAGTTGCATGGCTCTCGCGACTCCCCAAATTAAGTTTTAATTAAGTTCAATTGACGGAATTATATTAACCTCTCACAGAGTGTAATAGAGTGGAAATGAGTGATATACATGGACTTTTCGAGAAAAAAAGGAAATCACCGAATTGAACAAATTTAGACGAATAACCGAGTTCGTCCCACCAACAGTCAGTAAGAAATATTTAACGAAATTCCAAACGAATTAGGAAACTCCAATACACTCTTATACACTCTGGGAGAGATTATTAAGAACGCGAAAGGGAAGAAAAACTATTTAACTCTGAAACCTCTCACTGAGTGGAAAAGAAACTATTTAACTCTGAAACCTCTCACTGAGTGGAAAAGAGTGAAATTGAGTTCTATTGAGTTCCCAATTGAGTTGCATGGCTCTCGCGACTCCACGAATTGAGTTTTAATTAAGTTCAATTGACGGAGTTATATTAACCTCTCGCAGAGTGTAATTGAGTGTAAATGAGTAATATACAAGAACTCTTCGCGAGAAAAGGAAAATCACCGAATTACGCGAATAAAAACAAATAACTCTCTTACGCTCCTTTCCTCTCGGCGAGAGATTAAATTAACCACGAAACACACGAAAGCACACGAAAAGACCGTCTTGCACTCACGCGAGGGATTAAACACCGAATTTCACGAATGCGAATTAAAATTTCTAAGTACAAAGTATCCGTTCCTATCCGTTGAATCCGCGGCATCCGCGTTCTAAACTTGCGCGAGAGGTAGGGGGCATTCTTTCCACTCGGAGAGAGAGCTTTGTCCTAAAAAGGGACGCTTTAATGAAAAATGTGTTAAAACAGGCACAAATAGTCTGAAAAATGCGATAAAATCCTTATATTTGCACCCAATAATGTGATGAAACACCGTTTTCCCTCTTTATGACCATCGAGCAACACCCACTGCAACCCTTTCTGCCGCAAGGAGCCAAGATATTGTTCCTGGGCAGTTTTCCTCCGCCCCGTGCCAAGTGGAGCATGGAGTTCTTTTATCCTAACTGGATCAACGACTTCTGGCGCATCATGGGCATCATTCATAAGGGCGACAAAAGCTACTTCGAAGTGGCGGGCGAGAAGCGCTTCGACCAGGAACGCATCATGGAGTTCGCCACCCAGGAGGGGTTGGCCTTCTACGACACCGCCGTCCGCGTCAACCGCCTGAACGACAATGCCAGCGATGACCTGTTGGAAGTGCTCGAAGCGACCGATATCACGCTGTTGCTCAACGCCTTGCCCGATTGCCGCACATTGGTCACCACCGGAGGCAAGGCCTCTACCTTGGTGCAGCAACATTTCCAACTCACGGAGATGCCGAAGGTGGGCGCCAGCATCGACATCGCCCTCCCCGACCGCTCCCTCCGTTGGTGGCGCATGCCGTCGTCCTCCCGAGCCTATCCATTGAACATCAACAAGAAAGCCGACTTCTACCGGCAGCTGTGGGAAACCGAATAAGGCGACCTCCTTCGCACTCAAAAAAACATTATTGATTGATACAACCCTCCCCAAGAAAGGGCTAAAGCATTCACAACCAACATAGTAGAGTGCTACATAGGCATAGTCCTGATAGGCACGGGAGGCAATCTCACGGCCACCTTCATTTCTTCGCGTTTCAGTTTTCCAAATTCGATATCCATATTATTCGAATGTATTAACTACTGACGACCTGCCGACGTTGTCCCGAGGTTGCCGTCTTTCTTCTCCCTTTTTGCTACCTTTTTTCTACCTTTAAAAGGGAGCAAAAAGGGAGAAGGTCGACAGATGTAAGCCTTCATCTAACCGAATAGGGCGGACTGTAGTTAATAGGAATTTGCAAGAAGTCAACAAGGAGTCAACGGACGATACAACCGAGATTAAAACAGATTTTGTTTTACGGAGTCGACGTGGAAATGGGTTCTCTCACATAAAAACTCCCGGCCGCCATTCCTTCAAATTTTACTGGAAATTGAAACCTAACTCGGAAATCTGGAAGCAGTCGCCACCCCAGTTCTCGTACATCTCCAGGCGGAAGATCTGATACTCACCCTTGTGTTCGGTGATGGACCAGTTGCCCGTCCATTTGTCGGCATTAGTCATTTGCAGGACATCAGTGTTGGTGTTATCGACGGTGGCTAATCGCACCCACCAGCCGTCCTTCAAACCGAAGAGGCTCCATTTGCGCGGGGCGCGGTCGGGGAACATGGTATGGTCGTTGGCCGTCACCATATGGTAGCCTGTGGGGGTGATTGGTTTTGACGCCTTGAACTCCACAAACCAGCACTTGTCGTCGGCGAGCGGGGTACCGCTCTTGTTGTCCTCATCGACGCACCACTTGGTATCGAAGTTGTTGTCGAAAAGGTTGCCAGCCAGATTCTGAGGCTCTCCGTCGGAGGCATCAATCAGAGAGTAGTAAAGTTCATCTCCGTTGTCGATGGTTTCGTTGTATTTGAAGCCGAGTTCCGAAATCTGGAAGCAAGTGCCGCTTTGCACCTCGTACATTTCGAGGCGGAAATACTGATACATAGAATTGACTGCGCTTACCCCCCACCAACCTGTCCAGCAGTTGGCATTGGTCATCTGTTCCACCATACTATTGGTGTTGTCGCGTTTGTCGATAAGAACCCAGACATCGTTGGGGCTTTCCTTGGCATAGAGGTTCCATATCCTCGGGGCACGTTCGGGGAACAGCGTGTGGTCGTTGGTCGTGGTCATATAATAGGCTGTAGGGTTGATGGGCTTCTCGGTCATAAACTCCACAATCCAAGCGTCCTCTCTGCTGATTTCGCTTTCAATCTTGTTGTTTTTATAACTGCACCATTTGGTGTTGGGGTCATTGTCGAAAAGGTTGGCAGCGGATTCACCAGATTCACCGTTGGATGCGGCAAGCACGGTGAAAGAATTTATCGGGATGCCGTACTCAAGTCCGTCTTCAAGCCAGTCATTTTTTAACAAAAAGGGGTAATCGTAGTTATTGTGTCCTTCACGAGCCCAATGAATACCAACGAAAGAAAATTCTTTGGTCCAGTAGAAACTCCTGATTTCATAAACCCATTGAACTACTTTTGCCTTGTAATAGTCGTTGTCGTACCAATAATATCCTCTATGAAGTTCACCGCAACCAGCCTCGCTGAATTTGTTTACAAACAAACTCCATCGGTTTCCTTTATCAGTAAAAATATCATGACACATTATTTCCGACTCGCCTCTGTCAGGACAATAGTCTGAATCGTAAGTATCTTCAAAATTGTTTTGGGCAGGAGAGTATTTATTTCTTGGAATTGCGCACCACATTGCAGGCACTCCGTTGCCCGCCTCACGGACAAGCACCCAATTGAGTATCCTGTCCTCGTTTTTTAATCCATTGGCGGCTTTACCTACAACGGACATTGTTCGGATGTCGCCCAACTTCCAATGGATCTCGCCCGAGTTGTGCGGCCACGCGCTGTTTTGCAGGAAGGTTACGGTGTTGAAATACTTCAAATCGGGCAAATCAGTGGTAATCTCTGCCACCGTTGCACCGCTGCCTGGAACGAACGAGACTGACCCTTGGCTATTTCCCAAGGTGTCGGTCAGTGTGTAAGTGTAGTTGTTCGTAACGGAAACCTTCTGCTCAATGTCGGGGGCAATGGCATAGTGGAAATACTGCGCCGCCTCGTCCAGGTTGTCAACGCCGATGTAGAGATGCGTGGGGTCGCTCTCATAAAGGGGCACACCCATACGGTAGTAACAGAGGTTACCCTTGCTGTCGGTAGCCACAAAGTAACTCTGGAAATACTCGAGGTCGTTGTAAACACTCACAAGGCTGTCAATCCGACCCGTAGGATTGTCGGGGGTATCAACACCGTTTTCGTCATCCTTGCATGAGGAGAAGTTCATGGTTGCCGCCGCCATCAGCGCGATGCCGAGCAACCAGAAGTTTGATTTTAATGCATTCATAATTATGGGTTTTTAGAAATTAGTTATTATAATTACTCGTAAATGATAAATTCCCGAGGTCCTTCCAGATACAGGTTGCCGAATCTGGCCGCATTGACAATCTTGGCGTGGGAACCGAGAGTGTGCTGGGCGCAGTAGAGGAAGAGGTCGCGGAAACTGGTCGCAGGGTTGTCGGTCAGGCAGGTGACAAGGCTATGCGAGAAACGGTCGCACATCCACACGTTGGCCTCATTGCTCCAGTGGTCGGCCCACGACTGCTCCGAGGCACTCGCTCCCGACATGGCCAACACGCCGTCAATGCCATCGACGGCACGGATGACCGCCTCGCCATAGCATGGTTCGGCGCACACCAGCAGTTTGCGGAAGGTCATCTGCTCGGCTGCGGCCTTGAGCCGTGCAGCGGTGAACCCTTGACCACTGCGCGAGTCGCGCCAAACGAACTCGTCGGCTCCACCGTGAGCCGTATTGCGCCCGTGTCCGCTCCAATAGAAAAGGATGTTGTTGCCTGCGTCTTGTGGCAGCACGGTGTGCAGACGTTCCGACTGTCGGCCAGTGAGGATGTCGGTGATGTCGGCGGCGGAGAGATTGGCGCTGTTGTAATCCACTATGGCAGCAGGCAAACCATCCGTGCCTCCCAAAAGGTCGTAGCCGTCGGTGTTGGAACGGATGACTCCCTGCTCAGGGTTCTTGGAATCGGTGGCTATCGCCTTGTCGATGATGAGGATGATGTGGTCGTCGGGGAAGCCGTTACGCCGCAACATCTGATAGACACTCAGCACGTCGGCCTGATGCCGGTAGTTCATAAACTCATTGCTGCCTTGAACCAACACGGCATATTTGGCTGTGAGCGTGGGGTAAGAAATGGCATTGCCGCTTCCAGCCGCCTGGCTATCAAAATCGGCACTGGCCAGCTGCTCGTCATAGAGGTATTTCCAGGCAGCCTTGGCATCGGCTGTGTGTGTGCCCGTGGAACCAAAATAGTTGCGGTGCAGTATCTGTCCGTCCATCAGTTGCCAATGCACGTAGGTGGTGGCGGTGGCGGCTGTAAAGGTCTCGTCATCGAAACTTATCTCGCCCGATGCTCCCACGAAGCGCAGACGCTCGCCTTGCTCCAATGCCGTGAGGTAAAGCGACATGGATGTAGCATTCCACGCAGCGCCACTCACAGATGCGCCTTTGGCATCAATGGTGATGGCTCGGATGGCATCATTGAGACTGATGAGTTCAGATTGGTGCTCGGCATAGCAACAGGAAAAAGCGGCAAGCATCAACGCGTCGTAAAATTTACATTCGGCAAACGTCGGCAGAGCACCGAAACGTTTTTTGTAAGATATTTCAAAACCAGTGGCAGGATCGGCGTATGGAGAGAAACCCTCGTAACCCTGCAACATCGCACTCCAACGTGGGCCGAGGGCGGCAAGCGCTTCCTCGCTCAGTCCCGCAAAGGCAAAATAGGTCATGAACGTTGTGCGGAACATCTGCCACTCGCTGTCGAGGGCGGGGTCGTCAGGATCGGTACTGCCATAAATCAGGCTGAAGATGGGGTCGTCGAGCAAATACTTGCGGTTGGCGCGAGCCACTTCGTAGAGTTGTTGTGCAGTCTCCGCTACACAGAAGGTGGCCGACGACAGACCTGCTTCCATTTCTCCGACATCGGCTCGGTGTGCGCTGAGGCGGGCAAGAAGGTCGGCAGTCGATGTGTATTGCTCGTTGCAGAGCAAGTCGATGTTGTCCTCCAGGGCGTAGAACGGCGCCCAATAGTTGAAAGTGGTTCCGTAGGCATCGGATGGAGCAAAAACGGCAGCGCGGGGCTTCATTACCTTGTTGTAATACTGACCCATAGTGGCATAACTGCTCATCAGCATACTGGTGAACGTCACGTCCGACTCGGTGAGCGACCAGAGAAACGGCTGTTCGTTGGCGCCAATGCCGCTGGTGCCGATGGCGTAGCGGCGGATGATTTCCTCGCTGGTGGCCGTAGGGGCGATGAGCGGTTTCAGCGTCTTGAGGCAGGCGGGGGCGAAGGTGGCTACGTTCTCGTTGCTGAATGGCCCGATGATGGCTACAATGTCATCTCGGCGAGCCAGTGCAGTGGCGAGGGTTTTGCCATCTTCCGACAATTCGTCGTACCACTCAATCTGCCAATCGATGGCCAAAGTGTCGTGCATCTGTGCCTCACGGAAATTCTCGCAGAACCACGCTGCCGTGCGTTCCAAGCGCATTCGGGTGGAAGCATCGCCCAGTGGAGCGACCACAGCCACGGTGCGAGTCAGCCAGTGACGTTGCGGCACAATTTTCACCGTTTCGTCCTCCTCATGACAAGCCGTCGCCATGGTCAGCAGGGCAAGTGTGACCAATGTCAACAATCTATGGAACAATCTTTCAGTTTTCATGTTCTGACTCCTTTCTGATGGCCTCTTCGTGGATATTCTGAAGCATCTCGGCAGTGAGTATCTCGGCAAAATACATCTGGCTATAATCATCATACGGATGTAGGACTACTTCGGTGTAACCGTCAGCCTGTCCAAGACGCTGATGCTTGGGCATTCCGTCGGCCGAGAGCCATTGGCCAATGCAGCGAACTACGGCACGGTCGATGTGCTTGACCACCGAAAAATGGCATTGCGTAGAAACAACTGTGGTATCAACACCAACGTAGTAGTAGCCTCCAATCGATTCGCACAACCTTCGGAAAGTGTTGCCTGCACTACCGCAGATGGGCATGACAGCCTGGCCAAGCCCTTCCCACTCTTGATGTAACAACAACCTCATTGCTGTGGAATCGGGGACTGAGAACCCGCCACCCACATCGTCGGAGAGCCACACCGTGACAAGTTTCTTTGGCCGATACTTATCTTCTGGTACAGGACTGTTGTCAAACCCGTCGGAGAACCCTTGCATGGCATCGACTACGGGCTTCACTTTCGGGTTCGCTCCCACAAGCAGCACCTCAGGCGTCACAACTGGGGCGATGGCTCCAGCCTCGTACATGGCACCGTAGTAGGGCAGATAGAGTGTCGATCCTTTGCCTTCGAGGGGCGTATCGGTTTCCAGGTAGAGCAGGTCGATATAAGGATTAGCTTCGAAGCGGGAGTTGTTTTGACGAAGATAGTCGTCATAACTTGCCGCTGCCACAATAAACAGGCGGCGCACGGTGTCTTTCAAGGCATCCGAATGTTGAAACATTGTCTGCAAATAGATCAATCCCTCCTCCCTCGATGAGGGCGAGAGCTGCATCGTGCGTAGTCCGTATTGCTGGGCGGCCTCCTCCACACCTTTGTAAATCAGGTCGTTGTATCCGCAATCACCGAGCGCATTGGGGTCGTAGAAAACCGTAACAAGAGGAGCGGTGCTTGGGGCATCGTTTGGGTCGGGTAATTGTATAACATCGCTATCCCGATTACAGGCTGCAAAGAGTATTAAAGTGGCTATCAAAAGGTATATCACCATTTGTAAAGTATATTTTTCTGGGTTATTAGATTTAGAAGTCAAATAGAACGCAAACTTATGCAATGTGTGAGCAATACGTGCAACAAATATATAAATATATATAATAACTTTGTTATTTTGTTGCACATTGATTACAAAAAAAGAAGTATACTCTTATGTTTTGAAATCTACACGTTACAAAATGAAATATAATATATTGGTTACTACGGAAGGACAAAAGTGTGTTGATTGACTTTTACTATTGTCCGTCAACTCCTTGTTCACTCCCTCAGCGAAGCGACAACTCCCTTCGCTTCCTATTATCATCCTATTATGACCCTATTATGTCCATCCGTTCAGGAGGGCATGAGCAACGCTCCAGCTGACAGTCAGGTACCCCACAGGTACCCTGAAATTAGGGAGCTGTGGGGTACCTGAGGCGTTCTCAGGCATTCCTCATGCCTTGCTGAATATGACGACAGCGGTAGGTCATCAGAGGGAGGCAATATAGAGGGTGGCCAATTGGCGGAAACGGTTTCGGGAACGAGGTCGGTCGCTGGGAGTACGATTCCTGTCGGTTGTCTGGGAGGTAAGGCGGAAGGTAAAAGGCAAGACATACTTGACACGGACGGTCTTGCCGTTCTGCTTGCCGGGCAACCATTTAGGCATCAACTTCACGACGCGGATGGCCTCCTTGGTGAGATCGTCATGTGGCGACCGCATACATTTGATGTCGGAGATAGTGCCATCTTCTTCAATAATAAAAGAGAGGGTGACTCGACCTATGATGTCACTTTCCACCCCAGCTGGGAAGAGGTTAAGGTTCTCTTTAATGAATTTATCGAGTGCTGCCTCCCCGCCCGGGAACTGGGGTTGTTGCTCAACATTGATGAATATATCCGATTGCCCTTCTTCCTGCTGCTTGACGGAAGTCTGGGAGAGCGAGTCATTGTCCGAAATGACTTCTTGCCCACAAGCGGTGCAGGAAAGAGACAGGAAAAGCAGAGATAGGAAAAGGATTCCAAACTTACTGCCCAACGACGGTGGGCAGTAAGCAAAAAGAGAGGAACGTTTCATAATCAGGAGAGGCGGAAAGTGATAGGTAAGACATACTTGACGCGGACAGCCTTGCCACGCTGCTTGCCGGGTTTCCATTTTGGCATGGTCTGCACCACACGGATGGACTCCTTGGAGAGTTCTTCGGCTGGCGAACGCATCACCTCGATCTGGGCGATGGAACCGTCGCGCTCCACGACAAACGAGAGGGTGACTCGCCCCTGGATGCCGTTCTCGGCGGCAAAGGCAGGATAGCGTAACGTCTTCTTGATGAAGGCCATCAAGGCACTCTCGCCACCCGGGAACTGCGGTTGTTCCTCGACCACCAGGAAAGGTTGACCATCGTTCTCGGCCTCCTCACCCTCGCTGGGAGCGCCTTCGAGCGAGACAATCTGAATAGGCACGTCATCGTCGTCCTCCATGGAGACCAGATCGTAGTCTTCAATATTCACTTCGTCTTCGACAACATCGAAGCGTTCGATGACATCGGGCAACGGAGGTGGCGGCGGAGGGGTGACGTTCTGCTGGATAGTGACAATCGGGAGTTCCGGGTCTTCCATATCGAACGCACGGGTAAATACTTTGGTACGGCGCACAGAGGTGTCCGACCACTCAAGAGCCACGAACAGAAGGGCCAACGTGGTGACCAATCCAATCAATACATAAGTGACCTTGCGAGGCTCCAGATTAACTTTAGGATCTTTCTTCGTCTGCATAGTTGTATGTTTTTAAGGTGAATAGATAAAGGTATGCGCATACCAAATTTGTTTGATGGTGCAAAGATAGGGGCTTTGTCATGGGCTGCCAAAAAAAATCGACAAACGACACGAAAAAATCGACAGACGGCAAAAGAGGTCGCTTCAAGAGGGGCAAAACGGCCCTTCATGAGGGGGTACGACAACGAACAAGGGACGACCGGTCGGGTCATCCCTTGTTCGTAAATATACACATACGTTTCTGTAACTGGACGAAAAGCGAAGAGGACACTCTCCGGAGAGACCATGCCACGGGGCACGTCGCGGGAGGACGCTTCGGCTTACTCCGTAATACCTACAATCTTAGCTACTACCATGATAGGCACGGTAACTAAAATGGCGGCCCAAACAAATAAATGCTCTTTCATAATAGAAAAGGTAATAGTTTCTGTCTTTTGATTAAATATACCCATCAACTTGCAAGCCTTGTCTCCATTGCCTTGATTCAACTTGCAAATTGCGCTGCAAAGTTAATAATTATTTAATGTATTTCCAAATAAAAACAACAAAAATACGCACTTTTTGTCAGCAAAACTGGCTAAAATGCAACGCAATACCTCCTCTTTTGACAATTTCAACACATAAATTGACCGATTTCAACACAAATACGAAAAAAAATATATATCTTTGCACACGAATCCTTATTCTAACCTAATTGGCAAACCTTTGTGCCTATAAAAACTATCAATGAAAACAATCCTACAATTTGCTCTTGCCCTCACGTTGGGCACGACAGCAGGTCATGCCGCCGACAAGTCGGCAAGTATCAACCTAGATGCCAACACCCGCTACCAGCACGTCACTGGATTCGGTGGCTTCT
The DNA here is from genome assembly GCA_902776605.1 of uncultured Bacteroidales bacterium. GTDB lineage: Bacteria > Bacteroidota > Bacteroidia > Bacteroidales > UBA3663 > Liminaster. The sequence goes on from CACYQQ010000040.1 coordinate 10,203, forward strand.
CCCCCAGTCCGCAATGGAGTTACTGGTTGAACGACAGCCAGATGGATCTCCTCTTTGGTCAAGGCGAGAACCAGTTGGGCTACAACATCGTACGCCTCTACATTGCCAACAACAAGAACTATTGGGGTTCGGGCGTCGCCAATGCCAAACGCGCACAGAAGCACGGGGCATTCATCTTTGCCTCCCCCTGGTCGCCTCCGGCATCGTGGAAAGACAACAACAGCGACAGCAACGGTGGTGCCCTCTTGGAATCGCGTTATGGCGACTGGGCAACGTTCCTGAACGACTATTATCTGTATATGAAACAGCAGGGTGTCACCATCGACGCCGTGTCGGTACAGAACGAACCGGATTGGACTGCCTCCTACCAGAGTTGCATCTGGACGGGACAGCAGATGGCCAAGTTCCTGCGTGAACAGGGTTCCAAAATCCAGTGCAAGGTCATTGCGCCGGAATCAATACACTTCACCAAGAGTCTGCATGAACCTATCCTCAATGACGAGCAGGCATGTGCCAACCTCGACATTCTGGGCGGACATTTCTATGGTTGGGACGGTTCGTCGTACCCCCTGGCCGCCCAAAAGGGCAAGGAAGTGTGGATGACCGAGTTCCTCATCAACGATCGTCAGGAACAACAGGGCGTAGAGACCATTGACTGGAAGACCGATGGCTTCCTCTTTGCCAACAACGTCAATGCTGCCATGTTGGCCAACTTCAGTGCCTGGGTACATTACTCTCTCAAACGCTACTATGGCTGCATTGGTGACGGCACGCACGGCACCGTCGATAACCAAATTACCAAGCGCGGCTATGTCCTGTCGCAATATGCCAAATATGTATCGGGCACCACACGCATCCGTCATGGACTCACCGATGCCACGGGCAAACTCTCTTCGTCGGCCTACATGAGTGTGACGGGCGACAGCGTAGTGGTCATGGTCATCAACCCGTCAGACAATACGTATGCCACCACCCTCACCCTGCCATTCTACACGCAGAAGGGGTTGCACATAGTCACTTCGGAGGATAAGAACGTTGCCAAAGACACCCTCAAGTTGGAAGCCGAAAGTTACCAACCCGTCGTATCGGTAACCCCTTGGAGCGTCAACACCTATATCTTCACCAAGACGGCCGACCGCACCGACATTCCCGTCATCCACGACGAGACGCAGATACTCTACTCCGACCAGTTCGACCTCGCTGGAGGTGGTTGTGTTCCAGCCGGTTGGCGTTGCAAGTCGGAAAACGGCATCCGCACGGCTGGCAACTACGACCTCGGTCCCCGCATCATGAACTTCTCGGCCGAGGGCCTGATGCAATATGCCTTCTACTTCCGCACCAACGAGACGGACTACGGCTACATCAGTTATGGCGAAGAGGCCAACTATCGCCTCACCCTGAAGCCCGGCAAGTATGCACTCTCCTACTCGACCGTCGGCTGGAAGGCCACTCCTACCTTGTCAGCCAAGGTATTGAACCCCGACGGCACGACACTCAAGTCGCAGGTTTGCACTCCTACCAGTCAAGTATCGACCAACGGAGCATCGGCACGCATCACCAAGACCACCGACAAGACGTTGGAGTTTGAGGTCACGCAGGAGGCCGACTACCAGTTGCGCTGGGTCATTGCCAAGTCGTCGGGCGGTTTGACCGAAGCCCTGGTTGGCAACATCAAGTTGATCCTGGTGGAGGACACTTCCGCCATCTCCACCTTGGCCGACGAAGCCGCCGATACCGATGCGCCAGCCTTCGACCTGATGGGTCGCCCGGTCCGGAACCCTCAGCCTAACACACTGTACATCAAGAAGGGACAGAAAGTCATCGTTCGGTAATAGCATTGTCATATACTACAATAAACCGCCCCAAGGCATCGTGCTTTGGGGCGGTTTATTGTAAGCTATTTATTATTGTCTAAGACCCGCAGGCCTGTCAATTATCAATTATCCATTATGTAATTGTCCAAACGGGTAATTACATCTTGTCCATCGCCTGCTGGAGGTCGGCGATGATGTCATCGACATTCTCCAAGCCGACAGAGAGACGAACCAAGTCGGGAGCAATGCCAGCGGCACGAAGTTGCTCGTCCGAGAGCTGGCGGTGCGTATGGCTGGCAGGGTGAAGCACACAGGTTTTGGCATCGGCCACATGGGTCACGATGCTGATGAACTTCAGGTTGTCCATGAAGCGGATAGCCTCCTCGCGCGAACCATTCAAGCCGAAGGCGATGACACCGCAAGTGCCGTTTGGCAGGTACTTCTGCTGGAGGGCATGGTACTTGTCGCCGGGCAGGTCGGAGTAGTTCACCCAACCCACTTTCGGATTGTTGCTGAGCCACTTAGCTACGGCGCGGGCATTCTCGCAATGCTTCTGCATACGGCAAGCAAGACTCTCCAACGAGAGGTTCAAGAGGTAGCTGTTCTCGGGCGCTGGGATACTACCCATGTCGCGCATCAGCTGACTCACCATCTTGGTCAAGTAGGCCATCTTGCCGAAAGCTTTGGTATAGACCAATCCGTGGTAGCTCTCGTCGGGAGTAGTCAAGCCAGGAAACTTGTCGGCATGGGCCTCCCAGTCGAAGTTACCGCTGTCGATGACGGCGCCACCCACCTGAGCACCATGTCCATCCATGTACTTGGTCGTAGCGTGAGTAACGATGTCGCAACCCCACTCGAAAGGACGGCAGTTGATTGGTGTTGGGAAGGTATTGTCCATGATGAGGGGCACCCCATGCTTGTGCGCCATCTTGGCAAAGCGCTCGATGTCGAATACCTGTCCTCCTGGGTTGGAGATAGTCTCGCCGAAGAAGCATTTGGTGTTCTCCTTGAAGCAGGCCTCAATCTTCTCGTCGCTCCAGTTGGGGTCAACGAAGGTGCACTCGATGCCCATCTTCTTGAGCGTGGTACCCAGCAAGTTGAAGGTACCGCCATAGATGGCATTGCTGGCAATGACATGACCGCCACACTCACAGATGTTGAACACAGCAAAGAGGTTGGCTGCCTGACCCGAACAGGTCAATACACCGCCGATTCCGCCCTCCAGGGCAGCAATCTTCTTGGCCACCGCGTCGTTGGTCGGGTTGGCCAATCGGGTATAGAAATAACCGGAATCCTTGAGGTCAAACAGACGAGCCATCTCGTCGCTGGTGTTGTACCGGAAAGTGGTTGTCTGATAGATGGGCAACTGCTGAGCCTCGCCCTTTCCTGCTCGGTATCCGCCATGGATACAAAGCGTCTCTACGTTCTGTTTCATATCAAATTCTCTTGTCTTGTTTTTTGGATGCGCGAATTTACTTATTCTTAAAATAAATTGCAAGTTTTGCCCACTAAAACCAACATTTTTACTATAAATTATCTATTTCAATATGCAGAAACAGAAAAATCTTCTATTACATAGGACTTTTCCGTTCAGGAGTTAATAGGAGATAACGGGAGTTAGCAGGAGTTAACGGACATTTGTTTTTGCTATCATAGCAACCTCAGAACTTCACCAGCGCAACGACCTCATAACCTTACAACCTCACTAAATAACCTTACCAGCGAAGCGACCTCAAAACCTCAAAACCTCACCACCTTACCACCCATTTTGTTTAATGAATTAAATAAAAACAGCCCATTTTTGTTTAATCGATTAAATAAAACGCACCCAAACTGCCCATTTATGGCAAAAATCTGTGTCATGACACGGAAATATTCCATAAATGGGCATAATAAGTAGTTGTTCAAAATTAATTTTATATATCAGGGATGTTCATTACTACTATCTTTTTCACTCTTGGCCGCATCTTTCTGCTTTGTCCTCAGGCACAATGACTACAATAGAAGAATAATATAGTTAATTAATTCTGCCCAAGGACGGGCCAATGTCGTCACGGAGTTGCGTTCTTTTTGCTTTCTTTTTCCGTTCTTTTTTGGTTCTTTTTCGTTCTTTTCAAAGAAGGCAAAACGGATGGAGGAAAATGGCAGTGACCTTGGACCTAATCCGACAGTGCGGAACGGCGAGGAAGTGACCAGTCGTTATCCAAGGGGTAAATATCGGACAAAACAGAAAAATTACCTAAAATAAATAATTTTTTAAAAATAAAAAGGCAAGGGCTGAGAAGGTGAAAAACAGGTTCCACTGCTGGAGTTATTTTTTGAACACGAAATTTTCGAAAAAGACGAAAATTACACTCAGCGAGAGATATATGAATTCCATCAATTTAACTTAATTAAAACTTAATTCTAGAAGTCGCGAGAGCCATGCAACTTAATTGAAAACTCAATTAAACTCAATTTCTCTCTTCCGTTCTGATTTATATTTTAAAAGAACACGAAAGAATCGAAAGCAACGAAATATCTGTGATTAAGGCAACTCAGAGAAGAATTTTGTTAATTTAGTTTTTTTCGTGTTCTAAAAAAAATCTCCCAGAGTGTATGAGAGTGTATTGGAGTTTTTTTGTTCTTGTTTTCATTGGTATTTCTCTCAGAGTTGAAATGAGTGTAAAGGAGTTTTTGGCTTTTGTTTTCGTACGAAGTTCGTCCGTGTACTTTCGTGTATTTCGTGGTTAATCAATCAATTGAGTGTAAGGGAGTTATTTGTTTTTATTCGCACCATTCGGTATTTTTCTCTCAGAGTTGAAATGAGTGTAAAGGAGTTTTTTGCTTTTGTTTTTGCTTTTGTTTTCGTACAAAGTTCGCGTTTTGTTTGACTCAAAATGCCGTGAACAAGGAAGTTGCAACGCTCCCGTGGCAACAAGAAATTAAGTTGGAATTAAGTTCAATGGATGGAGTTAAGGGCATCGAGAGCGCTTTTTTGCGGGTATTACACAAAAAAATGGCGACAAAATTGGCTATGTTGGAAAAAATAAGTATATTTGGCGCGGATTTTAATAATCCCAACCACACTGACCTTTATTTAGGATATCAAAAAAACAAAATGAATACTCTCTCACATTTATGGAAAAAGGGTAGCCTCCTGTTGGTGGCTCTGTCTTCACTCCCCGCAGGAGCGATGATAGATGATGTGCCCATTGATTACTCATACTGCGGATATATGGCATCAGCCGACACCATTCCGACAAGGCAAACGGGAGTCGTGATACCTTGTCAAGAGGGCGACATGACCGACATCCTACAACAAGCTATCGACAGCAGGCCCAACGGCGCCATCCAGTTGGAAGAAGGCACCTACACCCTGAAAGGACGACTGAAGATAAAAAATTATGATGTCGTACTGCGTGGAGCAGGTGCCGACAAGACCCGTCTGGTCTTCGAGGGCGTGAGCCGCGAACCAGGCATCCTCATCGAGGGAAAAGCTCCCGTAATCTCAAACGACACCATCCATCCCAACGAGAATGGAGAATGGCCATCAATTCCGGGACGTTCGATTGTTGTAATCCACCCGAGTACAAAAGAGTGGATTGCACAACACAACTGCGACATCTACGGCGGCGGCATCAGCGCGCTGGGTTGGAAACCGGGTGATGTCGATTTACATTTCTGGCGGCATCCTGCTCTTACCAACGAAGAGATAAAAGCAACATTCTTGACAACCTACAACCAGCAGGTAAAAAGTTGGCAGAAATACCGTCCACTGGAAGTTCCCATTCCAATGAATTGCGGAGTAGATGACGTTTATGGCTTCTGGGCAGCAAGCCGAAGCATCCAGGATTGCGGTGTGGAGCACCTCACCATCGTGGCCGACGTGAAGAGCGACAACCCGAAGGACGAGCAGCACCTCTGGACCGGCATCAGCATCGAGAATGCACAGGACTGCTGGGTGCGTTGCGTCAACTTCGAGAACCTGGCGGGTAGCGGTGTCATCGTACAACCTCATGCACAGAGGATTACCATTGAGGATTGCCTCTACCGTCACCCCGTGAGCGAGGAGGCCAACCTGCGCCGCAATGCGTTCTATGTGCTTGGGCAACAGGTACTTGTGCAACGTTGTGTGGCCGACCGCGCCATGCATGCCTTTGCTACCGGTTGGGGAGCCGCCGGTCCGAATGCCTTCGTGCAATGCGAGGCGCGCGAGGCATTGAGTTACAGCGGTGCCGTCGAGGCTTGGAGCACGGGCTTGCTGATGGATCTTGTTGATATTGACGGACATGACATCATGATGGCCAACATCGACCAGGACAACAACGGAGCCGGTTGGACCTGTGCCAACGGTATGTGCTGGAACTGCACCGCCGCCGAGATACATTGCGCATCGCCCGACACCCTCAACCCCAACCGCGCCTACGGCACATGGTGTCAGTTCTCGGGCAATGGCATCTGGAAATCGACCAACAACCATATCAAGCCGCGTTCACTCTATTATGCGCAACTGGAGGAGCGCATGAAGTCGAAAATCGACTCTACGAAGCCCCTGAACGGCGGATACGACTTGGTGGACGGCAAAATCCTGCCCCGCAACCTCGAGGCGTCGAGCAGTCCGACCTACGAACAGGCCGCCCTGGCTGCCAAAGAGGCAAGGGAAGTTCCTCGTTTGACGTTGGAGAAATGGGTAACTTCGCTTCAGCAAAGCAGAAGCGAAGCAATTACAAATTACAAATTACAAATTACCCAAAGCAAAGGAATAAGTACTAAGGGACTAAGTACAAAATACAAAGGACAAAGTACAAAGGGTCAAGGTACAAAGGACAAGGGTCAAGGACTCTTCTCTATCCAGCACGGATGGTTATTGCGGCAAGGCGAGATAGCCATGGGCGGCAAATACGATGCCCCGTGGTGGAGCGGCAAGACAAGGCCTAACTTCCTGGCCAACAAGGCGAAGCCAGCATTGACCCGCCACGTACCCGACCGCGAGGGATTGGGTCTGACCGACCGCATCGACAGTGTGGTGGCCTATATGGAGAGGAACAACATCCTGGCCTACGACCAATGCTACGGTCTGTGGTATGACCGCCGCCGCGATGACCACGAACGCATCCGCCGTCGTGATGCCGAGTGTTGGGCACCCTTCTACGAACAACCGTGGGATCGCACAGGTCAAGGCACAGCCTGGGAGGGGTTGTCGCGCTACGACTTGACACGACCTAACTTGTGGTATTACAGCCGATTAAAGGACTTCTGTCTGGCGGCGCCCGACCGAATGCTCTATCTGGAGCACTACTTCCAGCACAACATCTTGGAGGCCGGTGCCCATTGGGTGGATTGTCCGTGGCGACCAGTCAACAATGTGAACGAAACGGTCTTCCCGGAACCTGTTCCCTTCACGGGCGATAAACGAATCTTTGTGGCAGAATGGTTCTACGACGAACAGAATCCCACGATGCGAGCCCTGCATCGGCAATATATCCGGGAAAACTTAGAGCAGTTCCGAGGCATCCCAAATGTGGTGCACCACATCAGCAACGAATATACGGGTCCATTGCACTTCACGAAGTTCTGGTTGGAGTGCATTGCCGAGTGGGAGGCCGAGACCGGCGAACATCCGTTGGTGGCTCTGGCATGCACTAAAGATGTGCAGGACAGTCTGTTGGCCGACCCGAAGTTGAGCCAAGTGATTGACATCATCGAGATACAATATTGGTTCTACCGCGTGCCCGACAAACGTAATCCAAGTGACATCTGGGCCCCGTTGGGTGGACAAAATCTTGCACCCCGACAGCACATGCGCCGTCAGCCAGTGGGCAAGACGGGATTTGAAGAGGCCTACAAGAGCGTCTATGAATATACCTCGCAGTACCCCGACAAGGCGGTGACCTTCTATGCCCAGACCTACAACACGTTGGGTTGGGCCATACTGATGGCAGGCGGATCGGGTTGCCAGGTAGAGATTGAGGATGCCACCTTGCGCCAGACATTGCCAACACTCCGTCCGCAAAATGGAGAATTGGCCAAGGCATTGACCTCCGATCGAGCCGCGCTGCTCTACTTCACCGCCAATGGAACCGTCCCTGTAACAGGTTTGAAGCCAGGCAAATACACCCTCTACAGTGTCACCAAGGAGGGTCAAACCAAGAAATTGGACACCCTGAAAGTGACCGACGGCACCGCGACAGTGAGTGGCGAAAACAACAAAATTCTCTTCCTAATACGCAAATAAATGAAAGCACTGATTACCACCATATTGGCAACAATTGCCGCCGTAACCCTCCAGGCACAACCAACGATGTTGCCCGAGAACCAACAAGCACGTCCGTTGAGCGACGTGATGAACGAAGTGGCGCAGCAGTTTGGCGTCAAGTTCAAATACAATGTCGATACCACCGGTCTGGTTGTGAAATATGCCCCCAGTCGCATACGTCCATACAGTCTGGAGGAGACATTGCAGAATATTCTGGCACCCTTCGACTTCAAGGCTTGGGACCAAGGGAAGAAGACTTGGAAAATCAAGCCCTACGAATATCCGCGCCGCTATGACAGCGACGGAGCCAAGATGGTGAACTACCTCTGTTCCTTATATAATAATAAGGAGGAGTGGGAACCACGTCGTGACGCTCTTCGCAAGGAGGTGCGTCAGCGGTTGGGCATCGACTCACTCAAGGCACATTGCGTACCCCTGAAACCCATCTTGGGCAAGGTCCGTAAGATGGATGGTTACAACGTACAGAACATCGCCCTCGAACTGGTGCCAGGCTACTACGTTTGTGGTTCTATCTACCTGCCAGCCAATGCGTTGGCCAAGAAACAGGTGGCACGACAAGGGAAATATCCCGTCATCATCTGCCCCAACGGCCATTGGACCAACGGACGCTACAACGGTGACCTCCAGAAACGCTATGCCACCCTGGCACGCATGGGTGCTATCTGTATCAGTTACGACATCTTCGGATGGGGCGAATCGCGTCTGCAAGTAGGTAAGGATGCACATGCCACCAGCATTGCCCATGTGTGGCAAGCCCTGAGTGGCGAGCGCCTGTTGGACTATGCCTTGACTCGCAAAGACGTTGATGCTGAGCGCGTTGCCTCGAACGGCGGCAGCGGTGGAGGTACCCATGCCGCACTCCTGGCCGCTATCGACGACCGACTGACAGCCTGCTGTCCCGTCGTATCGGTGTGCAGTCACTTTGATGGAGGTTGCCCCTGCGAGAGTGGCATGCCGATACAATATAGCCAGGGCGGCACTTGCAACATCGAGATATTGGCCACCTTTGCACCCAAACCGGTCATGCTGGTGGGCGACGAAGGAGATTGGACACACACCTACCCGACCATCGAAATCCCTTACCTGAAAAGGATTTATGGATTCTATGGAGCACAGAATGAGTTGCAAACCATTTGGTTACCTGGTCAGCGCCACGACTTCAACAAAGACAAGCGCCAGGCCGTCTATGACTTCTTTGCCTCGGTCTGGAACCTCCCGAAAGAGAACCAGGACGAGAGCAAGGTAACCATCGAGGAAGAGGCTGCCCTACAGAGTTTCGGGTCGGTCGATAAGATGCCGCAAGGGGCACAACGGAACATCAAGGCGCTTATTGAACAGAACTTTGACAAGGAGATGCAGCAGACCTACTTTGAGTTGCGTTGGGCAGCGGGATTGGAAGAAAAGGCTCGGAAGTGGTCCGACAGCCTGCACCTCCAAGATGCCGCCAAGACCGAGCGCGTGCGCCAACTCATTGAAAAACACCTCAAAGCAGTGACCAAGTGGCACAACGACCACATCGGCCAATGCCCGGCAGGCATCAATCCGCGCACGGGTGAAAAGCTGCGTGAGGTGGATCGCCAGATTATCTGCGACGCTGCTCAACCCCGCTCCTATCACGAAGACTTGATGAACGGACTCCGAAAGGAACTAACTGAGGAACAGGTCGTTACCATCCTTGACCTCTACACCGTCGGCAAGGTGGACTTCACCATGCGCAGCTATCATCAGATAGTGCCCAACATGACCGCCGAGGAAGACAGCATCTGTCGCGCCTACCTCTGTGAGGCTCGAGAAATGGCGATAGACTACAAGTCGATGAAAGAGATTTCTGAGATATTTGGAATGTATAAAGACAAGTGTGAAGAGTACTTCAATACACATGGTCGCAACTGGCGCCAGATGTATAAGGACTTTCACAATAAACGCAAGAAACAACAACATTGAAACCACTAATTAACCACTTACGGAACAACTTAAGTCACACCTCTGCGCAGGGTACATCCTTCTTGACCAAGAAGTTATGTTACCTCTTGCTGGGGTGCATGAGTTGTGCAGGCGTATGGGCACAGAGCACACTCGGCCTGCAACGCTACACCATCATGGACAAGGTCTCGAAGACCCGCATTTCCCAATTCGTGCAAGACGACAAGGGCTATATCTGGCTCGGCACGTTGGACGGATTGATGCGGTTCGATGGCCAACATACCAGTCTGTACAAAACCTATCCAGGCGACTCCATCCATGTTGAGAATCACCGCATTATGCGACTACTCCGAGCCAAGAGCGGCAACCTCTGGATTACCACTTACGGCCGATATTGCTACCTCTTCGACACCGACCGCTACTGCTATTGTAACCCCTTGGCAGCCAACGGGAACGAAGTATCGCAGATCTACTGTCTGGACAATGGAGCGACCTGGACCTTCGACGGCAAGAACCTCTTCCAACGTGTGGACGACGGGAAATCGCCTTGGGAGATTATCCCGACGCGGATGCCGTTCCAGTTCTCGCAACTCAACAATATCGCCTTGGACTATGCCGGCAACGAATGGATGCTCACCGACAAAGGAGCATACATCTTTACCCGTTCCCGCTTCATCAACTTGCCCAATGTCCGCTTCCTGGCCAACGTCGGAGAACACATCTATCTGGCTACCACCAATCAGGTATATAGTTACCACCTGAACACAGCCACGTTGGAGAATCTCAACTTGGACCTCAAGACCGACATCAAACAACTGAAAGTGCTGAAAAACGGCTACTTGCTCCTGTGTCAGCACCGCCAGTTCAGTCTGGTTAATCCGTTGACACGCAGCAAGAAAACCTACGATGTCGAGACCGAATCCATCATCTTCTCGCTGGAGGACAGTCGGCAACGGTTGTGGCTTCTGGGCAACGAAGACGAGGTGTTCCTCATTGCCAATGACGAACTACGCACCATCCCCTATCATGGAGACAGACTCCGTTCGGCCACAACCGAGTTCCAGATTGCCTTCGAAGACGACTTCGGCACCATCTGGATTCAGCCCGGTCGCAACAAACCGTTGGCCTACTACAACGACGACGAGGGTCGGTTGGAACAGGCCTTCATCTATCAGGATGGCAAACGCAAACTCATTCAGGAGTATGTCCGAAGCGGCGTGATGGACCGTCAGAACAACCTGTGGGGCAACATTGACGGCGAAGGATTCTGCTGTTTCTCGTTCGACCGCCAACGATACTCCTTTGTCAACGGTGTGACCGATGCCACTCCCGACTACGAAGTGTCGGCCCAGATGCAAGACAGTCAGCACCGCATCTGGATAGGGTGGCGCGAGAATGCCAAAAGCGACCGAGGCGAGATTGCCCTCTACAGCAACGACCATCACCTTTTGGGTTACCTCGCCAGCGACGGCAGCCTCACTTCGCTACGCGATAAAGCCTTGTCTATCAGCGCCAACTGCATGTACCAGGACCGTTTGGGCCGCATCTGGATTGGCACTCACAACAAGGGTCTCTATATCCTTGCCCCTCAAGACAAGCAGGGAGTACGTTACACCGTCTATCACTACGAGCGCGACAAGACCAACCCTGTCGCCCTGATTGGCAGCAACGTCATGTCGGTCATCGAGGACTACCAAGGTCGTATCTGGATCGGCGCCTATGGTCATGGTCTGGACTGCCTCACCGACACCCGCGACCTGAGCCACCTCCGTTTCATCCATCGCGACGACCTGACGGCTGCGCAACGTCACATCAGTATCCTGTGCGAGACGTCGGAACACCGACTCTTGGTGGGTCATAACAACGGACTCCTGGTTGCCGACCTCAGTGCCGACAGCATCGTCTTCCGACAGAATCAGTGTAATGCCGACCCACGCAGTCTGGCCAGCAACAACGTCACTCACCTCACCGAACTGAAGGACGGCCGCATCCTGGTCAGCACCTTCGGTGGCGGATTGAATATCCTCCCTGCCCACTTCGCGGTGAGCGATACGTTGCACTTCACGCACCTCAATGCCCGTCATGGCGGAATACCCGACGTCGTGTTCTCCACCTTGGAGGACGACAGCGGCAACATCCTGGTCATGGCTGAGAACTCGTTGCAAACCTATACCGCTGACTTCCAGCCCCGTAAGGCTTACATCCAAGACCTGCCATGCAACCGTGCTCCCGCAATTCTGGATACCGAGAACCATCGACTCTACCTGCCTGCCAAGCATGACGTACTCTGCTTCACCAAGCACGATATGCAACGCAGTAAGTTCGAGCCCAACATCGTCTTCACCCGTCTGGCCATACACGACAACGACAGTACGTCGGACATCACCTCCCTCACCCCTGCCGATACGGCGCTGTTCCTCCAAGCCGAAGAGCGTAACTTCACGCTCGACTTCGTGGCTTTGGACTATCGTGACCAGTCGGGCATCCAATATGCCTACCGCATCACCCCTCACTTGGACCAATGGATTCCGCTACAGAACCAATCGTCGGTCAATGTGGCCAACATCCCGGGTGGCGACTACGTTTTGGAAGTACGCAGCACCAACAGCGACGGCGTCTGGACCAGCAAGAAGGCACAGATACAGGTTCACATCGAACCCTACGTCACGGAGACGCTTTGGTTCAAGGTGACCATGTGGATTATCTACCTTGCGTTCTTTGCCCTCATTGTCTATACCATCATGCACCGCATAGACGAACGACGTAAGTCGGCCATGCAGAACAAACTGTCGGAGGCCAAAGTCAAGTTCATTACCGAGGTGACCCAACAACAGGATTCGGCCGACGAGATATTCACACGCCGACTGATGCGACTCATTCAGGACAACGTGATGAACGAGAATTTCACTATGGAGCAAGCGGCATCGGACCTCAACATGAGTTACCCTGTCCTGTATCGTAAAGTCAAGGCTATCATGGACATGACGCCTGTCGAGTTGGTACGTCAGGTGCGTATGCAACGAGCCCAACGACTGCTCACGGCACGTCCCGACATGGCCATTGTCGAAGTGGCATCGCAGTGTGGATTCGGTTCGCCGCAATACTTCAATCGCGTGTTCAAGGAGATGAACCATTGCACGCCTGCCGAATACAAAAAGCGCGCCATCGAACAACGTGCCATGGAACAACACGATGGCGAACAGGTCAATAACGAATAGGCCGCCATGCGTTTTCGTATTCCCCCATGCGGAGGAAGCTGATTTCCCGTCAGCCTCCTCCGCCTTTGTTTTGGAATGTGAAACAGAGTAAAAAAACGGTAATAATCGCCCAAAACAGGGTCATAATTTGCCCCATATTCACTCAAAACAGGCGCATTAACACACTTTGAACAGTTTTTATTGCAAAAAGAACAGTTTATTTCCTCTTATTTGAGAATTTTTAACTATCTTTGCCGCGTTGTTAATGATCTCTCATTCATTCTCAACACTGCCTTTTTTGTCGGAAAACACAAAGAAGTACCAGAATGAGAAACAAAAGAACTAAACACTAAAATACTTTACTATGAAAAAAACTCTACTCTTGGCCCTTATGGCTACCGCTGCCAGCCTGACACTTGCTGAGCAGAAAACAGTGAAATTCGATTTCACTCAACCGACCGTGTTTGGATACGAAGCACCAGAAGTCAGTGCTGGCACCAATGTTCCAGTGGGCGATGTCATCACCCTGGACGGCGTGACTGTCACCCCATTGACAGAAGGTACTACCAAGTGCCGTTTCTACAATGCCAACAACGCCATCACTTTCCGCCTGGCCAAGGATTGTTCCATCGAAATTGCAGCAGGTGGCAATACCATTACCAGCCTTGCCATGACGGGCACCAACAACGTGTACGAAACCAACTTCTCTTCTAACCAGACAACTGGCTGGAACGAAACGAGTTGGACAGGCGAAGCCGAGAGCATTACCATAGTCCGCACCAATGCCACGGTTCAGATTGCTACCTTGGAAGTGACATACGAAACCGGTGGTGGTAGCGACAAGCCAGTATTCACAACCGAGAGCTACGTCGGCATCACCGCCGAGGGCCTTGCCCCAGAGTTTGCCAACTCTCCAGAACCAGTAGAAGGCACCATGACCGTCAACTTCGGCACTGACAATGTCGATGTAGTAGCCTTGGCTAGTTCAACACCAAAGGATGTCATGGAAACAGAGCCTGGTGTATTCCCTGGTTGGGCAGAATGGAATGTCCCCGAGTGGAAGCAGAAAAACGTCAATATGCACGACAAGAAAGATGGCTATGTACCACCATATCTCTATTGGATTGAGGGTACCGGCAACCCTGTCGTAGAAATTGGACAAGAAGCAAACATGACCGACGGACAGCCTGATGGAAAATGGAAACCCAAATACGTTTACTATGAGGCAGACGGTTCTAAGGGTATGCCAATTCAGGGTCTCTACTACAAGTTCAACGTCAAGAAGGACGGTGATCTGAAGATTTTCGTTTGGTCGAACAAGAATACCCGAAATACTTTCGTCGTTGATGAAAGCACCATGAAGGCCATTCCTTATGAGAAGGAGGGTTACGTTCAGGCTGTTCAAGAGCCAATTGAAGTCACCTTGAAGGATATCAACGGTGCAGACTCAGCTACCGCCACGATCAACAAGATGAGATTCTTGACCAACAGACAACTTGACTCCCTGCACTTCACCAACAAGAACCTCTTCAAGGCCGACACCACTTTTGTGAACGATGCTCTGACTGGTCCAGAACGTGTTGCAGCAGAGAACGTTGCCCGTATTGACACTACCGACCTGAGACCTTGGGTCATCGGTCATGGCAACCGCGCATTCTTTGGTTGGCTCACTATCAAGGCCGAGGCTGGCAAGACCTATTGGTTGTTCCAGGATTCCTCACAGATTGGTTTCGGCGGATATGACTTCACCTTCGAAGGCACAGCTGCCATCGAGGAAATCAGCGACAAGACTGTTCCTGCCGGTAACGGCAAGATCTATGACCTCTCAGGCCGTCAGGTCAAGAGCATGACTTCCGGCAACCTCTATGTCAAGAACGGCAAGAAGATACTTGTGCGGTAAAGGACAAAAGAAGTCAGCAGAACTAACTATCAAGTTTCGTACCTGCGGGTACGAAACTTGTATCATTTACCATAAAAACCGAACAAATGAATAACAAAGCAAAGCAACTCGCTCTCTCTCTACCAGTGGCACTCACACTTGTAGCTTGTGCGGATGATGGGTTCAACGAAGACGAAAAATGGACCTCCAGTGTCCAAAACTCTCAGTTGGAAAACCCTACCATCGTAAGCATCACCAAGTCATCGACATCGGAGACCGAAAAGACCGTTGTTTTCACCTGGAAGGTGGTACACGGCGCTGGCGGTTACCTCCTGTCTATCAACAACATTTCCGATCCTAACCACCCTTGGGCCGTCGTCACCGATAGTCTCATTGACCGTTGCTCCGCAGCCATGATTTTGCCCAACGAGCAGAACTATGAAATCCAACTGCGTTCAGCCAGCAACAAGAAATATCGCAATACAGGTTCGGACAAACCTGTTGTGGCAAAATTTGACACCTATGTTCCATCGGTTGGCATCCCTGTCGAAGCAGAAATTGCCACTTGGATGGCCGAGAACCTCGAAGACATGGATGTAGAACAAGGTTTTGCCCTCACGCCCGGAGCAACTTATCACCTGGACACTATTGTCGATTTCCGACTCAACACAGTTGAGTTCCGAGGCGACAAACTTAATCCTCCGACCATTGTGGTGGGCGAATTCGGCGCCTTCATGACCCAAGGTGGATTGAAGATCCGAGACGTGAACATCGATTGCAGCAACATGGCCAAAGAGACAGGTCTGTTGCTCCTATCGGACAATCCTGATTCGAGACTGTCCACAGAAACCTTAGGTTACAAGGCGCAGGGCGCCAATCAGGATGGTTTCGTCATCCAAAAGACGGTCAGTTTCCAGAACTGCAAGGTCAAGAATCTGCCTAAATCGCTCTTGTATGGCAAGGGCAAGAACTGGACACTATTAGATTTCCGTGTTCAGGACTGCATCATCCAGTCGAAAAGCGAGACGAACACCAAGCCTATCATCAACTTGACCGATGCAAGCAATGGATTGATTCAGAAGTTGTTCATTGTCAATTCGACGTTCTACAACTCACAAAGAAATGCGGGTGAGAACTACTTCCTCCGTTTCAGCAATTCGTCGAATGCACAGCCAAGGAAGATATTGGGCACAAGCAACAACTTCTTGGAGTGGACCATTGAACATAGTTCCTTCCTGCGCACCAACCCGAAAAAAGACTTTGCCAACAATATCCCAAATGCACAGAACGGCAATGCCCTGTGGATCAAGATGACCGATTGCGTCTTCTTCGATGTATATCGCATCTACCAAATCATGGCCTCGCAATGGATCAAAACGACCGAAAACAATTACGTCTCTTATTCCGATTTCTGTAGTGACACCGCGACCGACCACGATCCAAGTGGCCGCACCGACCAGAACGGCAATTTCTATACCACATTGGACGAAACGCCCGAGTTTGAGGACAAACAGTTCAAGGAACTGGATTTCTCGTTACCTAACGGAGGTTTGCAACTGGCGCCCAAAGGATTAGGTGGAACAGCCCAAAGCGGCGACCCACGTTGGTACTAATCCCCGGAAAGAGAAAACAAACAATCTCATTCATGCATTAAAAATATAAATATGATACAAAAGAATATTTTGACAAGCACATTGACCACGGCTGCTTTGGTCATCGCTATGCCAAGTGCATTGGCGCAAAGCGGAAACGTCACCGGCCAAGTGTTTGATGAAACAGGAGAACCCGTCATCGGAGCTACGGTAAAAGTGGTTGGTTCCAATTCGGGCACCATCACGAACAGCGAAGGAAACTTCTCCCTCCAAGCCTCCGAGAAAGATAATCTGCAAATCTCCTTCATCGGATATATCAGTGTGACAGTCAAGGCAACAGATGCCAAAAACGTCGTCCTGAAAGAGGACAACCAGCAGTTGGAAGAGGTCGTTGTGGTGGGTTATGGCACACAGAAGAAGGCCCATCTGACAGGTTCCGTTGCTACGGTTCAGATGAACGAAATACAAGACCTGTCGAGTGGTGGCGTCGCCTCTATCCTGAGCGGCATGGTCAATGGTGTGAGTGTCAGTGGCGGCGAAGCCCGTCCTGGACAGAACGCCCAGATTCACATACGTGAAACCAACTCGCTGAAAGATATCGGAAGCCAAGCACAGGAACCTCTCTATGTCATTGACGGATACATCTACCCAAACGACATCCGAACTGGCGAAGGCATAAGCGAGAATCTGGGTGCGCAGGCATTCAACAACCTGGACCCCAACACTATCGAGAGCATCTCTGTATTGAAGGATGCCTCGGCTGCGGTCTATGGTTCGCGTGCTGCCAATGGCGTCATCTTGGTTACTACCAAGAAAGGTCAGGTAGGCAAACCAAAGATCAATTACAGTGGCACCATCGGTATCACCAATGAGGTGTATCGTCCCAAGATGTTGAGCGCCTACGAATATGGTCAGACCTTCAATGCCATCAAGGCAGCCGATCCAACCAGCACGACACTCAACAACAAGACCGACCTCTTCCAGGCCGACGAATTGGCTGCCATGAAGGGATTGAACTACGACCTTCTAGACAAGTATTGGAAGTCGGGAGTCACCCAAAAACATGGTATCGGAGTTTCAGGCGCAAATGATGTTGCCTCCTATTTCGCCAACGTCTCTTACTTCACGCAAGACGGCAACCTCGGCAAGTTGGATTACAACCGTTGGAACTACCGTGCTGGCATTGATGTCAAGATCAATAAATACATCAAGGCCAGTTTGACTGTAAGTGGTGACAACAGTGTCAAGAACAAGCCATTGGTTAAAGTGGGTGGTACGAATGAAGAGAAGGATTATAACCTGCTCCTCACCCACTTACCTTATATTCCTGAGTACATTGACGGCAAACCGATTGGTGCTTACGGCGTTTCGAACGTTTCAAAAAGTACCAATCAGAGCTATTCGTTCTCTACCTTGCGCGACAATGGTGACTACTCCAAGAACATGACCAACAACATCTATTGGAGCGGCTCCATCGATGTGAACTTAGGTTTCTGGGAACCCTTGAAGGGCTTGACAGCTCGTGTCACTTATAGCAAGAGTATCAACAACGACAAGACCAACCAGTATGGCACAGATTACACCATCTACTCCATGGTCAACCGATATGGTTCTGGCGAGCACCTTTATACCCCTACGGGAAGTGAACTCTACTCGTCCGATTACCTATTGAGCGATGCCAACTTCAAGACCTCGACCGTTTCGAATGGCTCTCCTTCTTTCCTGAGTCGTAGCATGAACCGCACGGATAACTATCAGGTGAACTTCACTCTGAACTACTCCCGTGACTTCGGAGCACACCATGTTTCTGGTCTGTTCAGCATTGAGAAAGGCGAACACGAAAACGAGTACCTCTATGGCTATGTCAGTGAGCCATACCCATTTACGACACAGCAGTCCAACTCAGCTCAGGCTTCGACCCAGTATCCTACCTTCAAGCGCAGTGAATCAGGCTGTCTCTCTTACATCGGCCGAGTCAACTATGCCTACGAGGGTAAATACCTGTTGGAGTTCTTGTTCCGTGCTGATGCCTCCCAGAAGTTCTCTTCCGAAGACAGATGGGGCACATTCCCATCCGTCAGTGCCGGTTGGGTACTCAGTCAGGAGTCTTGGCTCTCCGACAACGAATGGGTTGACTTCCTGAAAGTTAGAGGCAGTTACGGTCTGACGGGTCGCGACAATACGGCTCCTTGGCAATGGATGCAGGTATATGCACAAGACGCCAACCGAGGACCTCAGTTCGGAGAAGATGTCTCGAAGGGAACTCTGAATCGTATCACCATCAACAAGACCAACTCTGCCGTCAACCGTCATGTCACTTGGGATAAATCCTACAAGATGAACTGGGGCGTTGACTTCAATACCATTGGTAACCGTTTAGCCCTCAACGTTGATTACTACTATATCTGGAACCGCGAAATGTTGCTCAACCTGTCACGTTCCGTATCTACAGTAATCGGCACCCAGACCGCAGCTCTGAATATCGGTGAGATGGACAACTACGGTGTAGAGGTTGGCATCAATTGGAGAGACCGCATCGGCAAAGACTGGAAATACAAGGTCGGCATCAATACAGGTTACTCGGACAACAAAGTGAAATGCATGGACTGGGAAACCGAATATGAGTACAGACAAGTGACGAAAGGTCAACGTTCGGATGTCGGTGTCTGGGGTATGCAGTGCATTGGTATGTTCCG
>CACYQQ010000041.1 GCA_902776605.1 uncultured Bacteroidales bacterium
TTCTCGAAGCAGATAGGCTGGGTTGACTCACACATTGCATATGGATCTACGCCCTTAGCTTCACAGATAGCCTTAGCTTCATCAAGATCCTTAATGCCTACCTCGTTCAGAGCCTTGGTGATCTGAGCGATACGGCGATCATAACTTTCAAATAATGCCATAGTATTATTTATTTTTTCTGATTTCTAAATTGGGGTTTCTCTTTAGGTAACAACTGCTTGACAATCATGTTGGTGACAATCAGCATGGCTCCTGCCAATACGGCAAAGCATGCGAAAAGGAAACAACTCGGTTTGCCCCATTCATGCAGCGTTGCAATGAGAAATGCTGCAATAAGAGCCAGCACGACGACGTTGTACCAACGTTTGAACTTCTTCAGCGTCTCTACCTTCATAGTGAATATCGAAAGACAGTGTTACTCTATATGGGAGGTATTACTCCTTACGTGGGTCAATATACTTGACAGCGTCCTTGAAGCGGCCATAGGTGCCAGTAGCCTTCTTGACAGCCTCGTTGGCATCCATACCCTCCTTGATCCACTGCATGAGCTTGCCCATGTGTACGAACTCGTAACCGATAACCTCGTTGTTCTTGTCGAGAGCCATGCGGGTGCAATAACCCTCGGTCATCTGGAGGTAACGAGTACCCTTCAACTTGGTGCCGTACATGGTACCAACCTGAGAAACGAGACCCTTACCGAGGTCTTCAAGGCCAGCGCCTACTACGAGGCCGCCTTCAGAGAAAGCCGACTGGGTACGACCGTAAACAATCTGGAGGAAGAGTTCACGCATTGCAGTATTGATAGCATCGCAAACGAGGTCAGTATTAAGAGCCTCAAGGATAGTCTTGCCAGGCAGAATCTCAGAAGCCATAGCTGCAGAGTGGGTCATACCAGAGCAACCAACGGTCTCAACGAGACACTCCTCAATGACACCATTCTTTACGTTGAGCGAAAGCTTGCAGGTACCCTGCTGAGGGGCACACCAACCAATACCATGCGAGAAACCAGAGATATCCTTGATTTCCTTGGCATGAATCCACTTACCCTCTTCAGGGATTGGAGCATTCTCATGATTTGCGCCCTTAGCGACGCAGCACATGTTTTCTACTTCTTTAGAATAAACCATTGTTTTTAGTATTTAAGAGTTGTACTAATATAATTGTCATTAACACGTGACGTGGCAAAGATAGTAAAAAGTATTGTCTTCTCCAAAATCTTTCGATGTTGGACTTTGAACTTTCTTCTTAAAACGGATATCCAATTGCCAAATGATAACCCAAGTTTCCAAAAAATGAACCGCTGATATTATAGTACCTTTTCCTGCTTTCACATGGGTCATGTAGGGGTAAACCGATGTCGAAACGCAATACCAGCATACCCAAGTCATAGCGCAATCCCAAGCCGCAATCGGTGGCCAATTCATTCAAATAGGACGACGAGAACTGTCCTCCACTCCTCTCCGCCTCGTCGCGCAAGGTCCAGACATTGCCTGCATCGGCAAAGAGTGCGGCAAACAGGTCGCCCGACAATGGGAAGCGCCATTCGAGGTTGGCCTCCATCTTGACATCGCCTGTTTGGTTCAGGTAGGCATACTTTGACCCATCGGTGCGATAGACACCCGGGCCAATGCTTCGGATGGAGAATCCGCGCAGGGAGTTGGCACCTCCGATGAAGAACTGCTCGCTATAGGGCACCGTCTTCGAATTGCCGTACGCATAAGCAATACCACCCAGGAGACGCATCGCCAAGGTATGCCGATGTCCAAGGTCTAAGTAACGACGATAATCGACCGAGAGCTTGACGAACTGTGAGAAGGGTTGCCAGAACAACTGTCGCTCTCCCTGCTCACGATGCGAACCGACTTTGCCCATCACAGCATCAATCAATCCTCCCGCTTCGACCAGCGATACCTGTAGCCATTGCTTGCTCCTCCCCTTGGAAAGACGGCTATCATCATAAGTATAGGTATAACGGATACTGGGGATGAACTGATTGGCAAAACTCTGCTTGAGGATAGGGTTCTGCGCTACGATGCTATCGAAGCTGTTCGTTGTAGAGAGCAAAGAGGTATAGGACAGATGTATCGGCGAGAAGGTATGGGACGACAGATTGTCGGACGAGAATGAATAACTGATCTCGGCCGTTGCCTTGAACATTTTAAAGAATCCCGCACGACTGGTCACGTCTCCCGACAAACTATAGGTAGTCGAGACAGGATGACTCTCATCCACATGTAGGGGCAATTGCAAACGGGGAATAGACAAGGATACCTTACCGCCCAACTGATAGCTGTTGAGCAACCCATCGCTCTCTCCAATGGCATGCTTGCCAGTGTTCCACTCATAGCCGGCATCTAATTCGAACGAGAGAAGTTCTCCTCCACCCAACAGATTCCTTCGTTGCGCCATGAAGTTAATGCCTGGGCCTACCTGATCATTGTCCTTGTGCACGGCCTTCATCTCAATGCTACCTGTCCAAGGTAGGTTGTAGGTCGATGAGAGCGACATCAACAGGGACGTCGTATCTCCCTGCAAAGGTTGTGACGGGAGTTTCTTCCACTCCACATTATTGTACTTGAACGTATTGAGGCGTGTCAACCGGGACGTGACATTGGCTCCTAACTTCGTATTGTACAAGGCCCCTTTCTTGACCGCCATGCAATGATACAGGTACTTGGGCTTCATCTGGAGCACACCTCGATAGCCAATGCCCTTGTACGACTCCGAAAGGAACTGAGTGGCCGAAAGACCCGAACCATGGTCCAGTTGCAAATAGACACTATCGACTCGGCAAGGATACAACGACGATACAGGTGCCTTATAGTCGGTAAACACTCGCATGGCTACCAGCTCGGACGATTTAACCGTGTCGGCCACATAATGGACAAACGCGGACGAATAGTTGTAGTAACCACTATCCACCATGAGCGTTCCGATGCGGTTCTTCTCTGCCTGAAGGCGTGCAGCACTGAATCGGTCGCCCTCCTTCAACAAACTATTGGCACGCGTGTGTGCAATGATGCTATCCAATCGGGCATCATGGTTACGGATATAGCGGATGCTTGCGATGCGGCTGACTGGACCATATTGCACTTTGTACGACACCTTGCTCTTCTTTTCGTTGCGCTTGTTGGGAATCAGCTCATAATCGACCTTGGCACGAAAGTAGCCTTCGTCCTTCAACGTCACTTCGGCCACCTGACATCGCAAGGCAGGATTCACTTGGCTGATAAGGGTCGGTTCGCTCTTGAACTTCTGCCAAAACCAATGACGGAGCCCTTTCTGCTTTTCCGTATATAAGGCATTGTAAATCCACAAACCGATAGGGAAAGGCGACTGGCGGTAGGCACTGCCCAACAGGGAACCGTTCGGTTCTACCTCCAACACCGTGGCCAAAGCCGTCGTTACCTCAGCATCGACAGGTTCGTTCGATTGATGTTCAATCTGCTGCACACCCGTATAGAGCACCTCCCCTTCGGGCAGATGCTTCGTGGTGCTACAGGCAGCCAACAGGCCTCCTGCCACCATAAGCGCACACATGCTTTGCAGATGAGTTGTCCTTACCTTATTCATGGGTGTCTCCCTTCGTTTCGTTTTCGTTTTGGTTATGGTTATCGTTTTGTTTTTCGTTCTTTCTTTTCTTCTTCGCATCTTCGCGCACTTGCTCCAGTTGCTGCTCTTGTAGTTTCTTCAACATCGCACGTCGTGTCTCGTCCTGCTTACGACGGGAACGGATAAAAAGGTGTTTGAACTTGAAGGCATCACGCTTCTGCACATAACCGATGCCCGACTCTATTACTTGACCTTCGAGAATGCTCTGGTAGTTGATATGGCGGAACAAACGGGCATATTGCGAAGCATCAGCTTTGATGAGCCATTCCAACGAGACATCGCTCAATACGGCTCCCTCGTCCTGTTGCACCTCATCGCCCGTACTCATCTTTCCGCCAACGGTAACGCGCATACGATCATTAAAAAACCTCTGCGAGACGGAAAGACTATAATCGGTTTGTTGTACGCCTGTTCCGTTCGGGTCGTACGTATCTATTCCGACATTGATTTCGGTATGCTTCAACTTGTTGGTGAGGAGCGACTCCAACTCCTTGTTGATGAGGTTACTCATTGCCGCATTTGCCGACGACAATCCTGCCGACGAAGCCGAAGCTGATGGTCCGCTATAGGTCTGGGCTATGAGCAACATCAGGGCCTGTTTGGTGCGTTCCTCCTCGGTGAGTGATGCCAATTCGCTTTGAATGGTGGCATCCTCTGGCGCCGAACAATCGAAGAGAATATCCATGTCTTCGAGTGTACCCTTAATCAAAATCGAAACAACGAACTTCACGACTCGTGCACCCGAAGCGGCATCGTTGATGGTGCACTTCACGTTCTCCGTTGCTTTCAGGTTCAGTTCGGGTTGATCGACGATACCGCTCCATCGCAACCAGCTGTCATTAGTCAAGGCGAACTCTTTCGTCACAGGCAACATCGGCAACTTAAAGTTGATGTCGCCATCCGACACATTGTAGCCACCACTCAATTGCAATTCCCCATTTTCATTGAGGGCAATCTTCAAGTCACCCCCACCTCGTATCATCGCCTTGTCGTTCGTACCTGTAGGCAACCAAGCCGTAACCTTAGTGGTGGGTGAAATGCGCAGCTTCAGGTTGACATCCATGTCCGAATGCTTATGATAGGGGCGCTCGGGTAACTGACCGCTTTCTTTCAGGACGACAATAGTACTGTCTATCTCGTCGAACGAGACGAACTCCACCAAATCATTCAACTGGCTGTTGTTGCTCACACTCCCATCCTCCTCGTAGAAGTAAGTCAGGTCGCATCCTCGGGGCACCGACACCTGTCCTGTCACCTTGAGGTTATCCAACGCACCAATCACAGCCACCTGTGCACTCAATGGCAGCGTGCCATAGACAAACTGTCCTCGTGTCGTCCGACGCTTGTTGCTAAAGAGTTGGGCATTATCGGCCTTGATAACGAGGTCCATCTCGGGATTATCCATCTGTTTGCGCATATCGACCGAACCATCTATCTGTATGGGTTGGCCGTTGCTTGTCATGAAACGGATATGATCCAGTTGCAGCAAACCCCGTTGATAAATAATGCTATCGGAAGGCAACCCGAGGGTCATGTCACATCCCTCGTACCAGACGGAAGCCGAATCAAACCATATCGCGGCATGCAGGGCATTGATGTCGACCGAATCGCAATCCAATGCGGCATGCCCCTCCAACGTACCTTGCAGTTTCAAATCATCTCCCAGGAATCCATTTGCCATCGACAAAGGCAAAGAGGCCAGATAGACATCGGCACGGATGCGGTTGGTGAGACATCCATCGAAGTCCAACACCCGCATCGTATCGGCCCAAAGGTTGCCCTTTGCCAGGATGGAATCGGACAACAAGCGTGCCTTCACGCCCAACTTGAAATCCAAATCGGTCATGGTGTCCTGATAGAGGACGCCCAAGCGATAGTCGTAGTTCCCTTCCGATGGCACTAACTTGGCCTCCACCTTCGCCACCTTGGTTTCTTCGTAGCGAAGAGTGTCGATAACGAGGTTCATCCGAAGGCTGTCGCTATTGGTTAACGCGACGTTGAAAGCATCGAACCCTACCCCCTGTTGACGCAATAAGGGCACGATAGGATTATCCTGTTTCATGCCAATGCCTACGGTCAAGTCAGGGATGGTTTGTTGGAGCATATTGATGTCGAATGCCTTGTTTGTTGCCTGAACATCCAATTCGCGTATCACTTGGTCGGAAATATCCATCAGTTGCCATACGTCGCAAGCAGCATCCACATCCACCACGGCATCCCCCACGCCTATGTGAAGACCTATGTGGGAAAGGGAGTTCTGGAAGTCAATACGCAAGGAGTCGAACGAGCCAAACTCCGACATATCGAAGTTGATGACACTATGCACCTGGAGGGAATCCTTTACCTTGTCTGCCTGAAGGGTCAGAGAACGGAGCGCCACCTCCAGTTGCGACGAATCGGAAGGATGGACGAAGTGCAAGGTATCAATAGCCAAGTTCGCCTTCAGGAGGGTCGATGGATGGGCAAAATCGAAGTGTTGCCCTTGGGCATCCAATTGCAGATTGACGTTATCCAGCAACAAGTCGGGCACATAATCAGTCACGCAGAAGTCGGCCAATGCCAATGCGGCTCGATACTCCTCCGATGCGAGGTTGTAGGTAGCCGTAGCGGACAATCGCTTCAACGTATCTTGCTTGAGGAACAGGAGCGCATCGAAGTTATCGCCCTCCTCGGTAGCCGTGACGGAGAGGTTCAAGCCATCGGGCACCTGATATCCCCGTTGAGCAACAGAGCCCAAAATCTGGGTCAGCAAGGTGTCCAATCGAACCAAAGCCACCTCCATCTGCAGGTCTGCCTTTCGCAGCATGTTGTCGAAGGGATGCACGGCATGCACCTCTCCATCGACGTCGAAATACCCCGGCCAAGAGAGCGAGAGCGGTGCCACTATCAACGTGTCGGGGTTCAGAAAGAGCGAGAACCGGCTTCGCAAGTCGGCTGAATCGGGTAACTGACGGGCCAAATCGGGCAACGCCTCTCCCACCACATGCACGATGTCCTGTTGTGCCAAAGCCATTCCGAAGGATGACCGAAGCCAGCCCGAAGCCTCATCGTTCAGATACGAGAGGTCGGAGGCAAGTGAAAGGTCGATATGCGAATGGGGCAAACGCAGGGTCAAGGTATCGATGCCGAAGCGCGTGTCGGCCAACAGGAGCTTCTCCAACCCGAGGTAGAGCGAATCCACCCGCCATTGGTCGTAATGAAAAGCGAGGTCCTCCACCCGAAGGGCACCTAACGCCACTTGCCAAGGGGCACTTGCCGTAGTGTCCGGTTCCTCCACCACAACCGTGTCCGATGCAGCATATTGCAGGGAGAAATGGGGAGCGGAGATAAGAATATCGTTCACGTTCAAGCGGTTGGAGTCCAGATTGAGGACAATCTCCTGTACACGCAACGTATCGAGGCTTCCCCGCAAGTCGAGCCCCGTGACGAATGA
Organism: uncultured Bacteroidales bacterium; assembly: GCA_902776605.1. Lineage (GTDB taxonomy): Bacteria > Bacteroidota > Bacteroidia > Bacteroidales > UBA3663 > Liminaster. Next base: position 7,046 of record CACYQQ010000041.1, read on the forward strand.
AGAGTCAATCCCTGTCTGTACACCCTCCACAAGGATCTGTCCCACTACATAATCCGTTAGTTCGCCCCAAGGGAACCGATCCAGTGCGGTATGCAGATGGTGCACATAGACAAGGGTATCGTTCGCTGTCGTTGTGCCTTGACCCTTGGACAAACAAACGTCCCACAACTCAATTTCCAAGGGGAAACGGAGTTGTAGGCTTCCTATGTCGTAATGTAAGTTGTCGGGATTATCGTTGAGTACAGACAGGGTTCGGTTGACTACCATGCGCTGCACCCAAGGCACATACAAACTGACAGGCACCAGTAGTATCAACACTAACAGGGTCAGCAGTACGAACGTAATTGTTTTTAGAGTTCTCTTCAATGCAAATTTCCGCAAAATGAACGTTCAGAGAATCGACAAGGGTTCTCTTGCCCAAAGTGAACGAGAGGGAGCAACAGCCCCCTCCCTCATATTTATATTACTTAATCTCTTCGCCCACCAGATAGTAGCAGCAGTTGAGCAAGAGACGTTGGCCAGCCACGGTGAGGAACTCCAACGAGTGCTCACTCAAGCCCAGCATCAGGAAACGCTGATGAATGATGGTGCCGTTAGCCGACGTACCCACAGGAATCTCGGCCAAACTGGTACCGTTAGCAATGGTCGAAGGAGTAGCCAACGAGACGACTCCAGGCACATTGTTCCATGCCTTGACATACGATACGGCACCTTCGCCAACCACTTTGGAATAGATCTGCAACTGGTTGCGCTTGATGTTCAAGTGACGGAACACAGGATGCTCCGGTACCAATACCGAGATGCTCTGGTCGTGCGAGTTGGCAGGAGTACCCCAGTTCCATACCGATTGCTTCAATTCGAAAGGTTTCAGGAGCAACATGGGTTTGTTGTAACCCTTCAACGAAGAGATAGCAATGGCGGTAGAACCTGCCACAGGGCTGATGACCAGCATATCGAACTTCGAGTAGTCGTTCGAAGCATTCGTAGCATCCAATATCTTCACGTTGAAGTCTCCACTGGCAGCGACGCCATCCACTACCCTGCGGTCATAATCGTAGTTAGGCAGGGTAACAAAGCCGATGGTCCACTTGGCATTAGGACTTGTCACATCGTGCAACTTCGTCTCGTCGGCATTGAGGTCAACAATGTCCTGATTGTGAACCGTTGCCACCAACTGGTCGGCCACGCCTCGCTCCTGGTAACCCAGGTCGGGAGCCACGCCATGGTAAGGAAGGTTCACGAACACGCCCTTGTCCAACAGGTCACTACCCTCTACCAAGGTGGCGAATGTGGATGGAGCCAACGAGTAGTCGGCTTGACGTGGCAGGAACAGTTGCGTGGTGTCCAACGATTCGAAGTCACGGTCGCTCACCTCCACGTTGAGGTTCCAAGAGTTGTGCGACTCAATCACCTTCGGAGTCTTGAGCACGTTGTCACGGTTCGACTCATAGCTGAGGCAGTTCTTCAAGATCAACGTACCACCGCTTCCGTTTGTGAAGCCGAAGTTGATACCGTTATCGTAAGCGGTACAGTTGTATATCTCCATCACGCCGAAGTCGTTGTTCTGGTCAAAGCCCTTGACCGTATTGCCGACGGCCAGGCATTGGAAGAGACGGATATCGTGGCTCGTTCGGGCACCACCCATCTTGAAACCGTTTCCATTGCCGAAGTTCGGATAGTGCTCCAAGGTGACGTAGGCATTCTTGCCATCGTCGTCGATGATGTCCAATCCTTTTTCGAATTGCTGCATCCAATCCTTGTCACGTTCTCGACGTGGATGCTTGCTTACGTCATACTCCGACGGACCGGTGAACATACAGATACAGTTCTCCAAAACGGTAGGAATACCGCCACTCGATACACGCTGGTAGAAGTCCCAACCATCGTCCGAATTGTTCCAAGCGCGACAACCACGATAGGTATTGCCAGGACCTGTATATTGCTTGTCGGCATAACCATCGGCATTGCCACCGAAGTCGGCTGCCGAGGTGCCGCCATGTTCGTAGTCGAAGTTGTCGTGCGAGTCGCAATTGAGTATCAAGTTACGACCTCCTGCACCCTTCATCTGGATACCTGTATCGCAGTTACCATACACATCCAGTCCCTCGAAGATACATTGGCTACCGTAGTTAAGCAACGCATTCTTGCCTGCAAAGCGGATGGTCAACCCCTTCATGTGAATGAATCGCGAGGTGGGCGACACCATGATGCCACGCGTGCCGTAAGGCTCGTTGCGGAAGTCCAAAATGGGACGCTCTTCGTTGTAGGGGAAGATGCAGACCATCTTGTCGGCTTCGCCAGCCACGTTCAGCACCAGCGTCTTGTTCAGGTTATATTGCCCTCCGACACAGTACAGCGTATCGCCATTCGAAAGGCGTTCGAATGCGGTATTGATATCAAGAGGATGATTGACTGACGTGCCTGTGTTCTTCGCTTTACCCATAGGGGCAGTATAGTAGGTAGTGGAGAGTGCCATGGTCGTTGACATGGCGAATAACAATCCTATGATGGCTTTTCTCATAGATAAAAGGGTTATTATGGTTACACTCGACTGATTGTCGGGTTTATTATTGTGTATCTGTTTGCAAAGATATATACTTCGCTTGATGTTTCCAAATATTCTGTGCGAAAAATGTTGAAAAACACATGAAAGTCTGACATTTTGGCTACAGAGTACGACAAAATGCACGTTCTTTTCCCTGTTGGCATAGGTTTTGAGTGAATTTTGGTAGCGTTCAATACGAATTATCAATCTTTAAAATATAAATATATGAACACACAACCAAACAACAATCAGCAAGGCGAGAAGGCGCTCGATAAGTATGCGCTCAATCTCTGCCAACGTGCCAAGGAGGGCAAACTTGACCCTGTTATTGGCCGTGACGAAGAGATACGACGGGTCTTGCAGATCCTGTCGCGTCGTACGAAGAATAACCCTGTGCTCATCGGCGAACCTGGTACGGGTAAGACCGCCATTGCCGAGGGCTTGGCTCAACGTATCGTGCGTGGCGATGTGCCCGAGAACTTGAAGCACAAGCAGATCTATAGCCTTGATATGGGCGCCCTGGTGGCTGGTGCCATGTATAAGGGCGAGTTTGAGGAGCGTCTGAAGAGTGTCATCAAGGAGGTACAGGAGAGCAATAACGATGCCTCGGGCGACAACGATGTCATCCTCTTTATCGACGAGATTCACACTCTGGTGGGTGCCGGTGGCGGACAGGGTTCGATGGATGCTGCCAACATCCTGAAACCTGCCTTGGCGCGTGGCGAACTTCGTTGCGTGGGTGCCACTACCCTCGACGAGTACCAGAAGTATTTCGAGACGGACAAGGCGTTGGAACGTCGTTTCCAAAAGGTTATGGTCGATGAACCGGACGAGGCTTCGGCTATCGCCATCCTGCGTGGCCTCAAGGAGCGCTACGAGAACCACCACAAGATCCGTATCAAGGACGAGGCTTGCATCCAGGCGGTGCGTCTCTCTACCCGATACATCTCCGACCGTTTCTTGCCCGACAAGGCTATCGACCTAATCGACGAGGCTTCGGCCAAACTCCGCATGGAGCATGACAGCGAACCGCAGGCGTTGGACGAGATTCATCGCCAGATCATGCAGAAGGAGATTGAGCGCGAGGCTATCAAGCGCGAGAAGGACGACAAGAAGATTGCCCTCATCAACCAGCAGATTGACGAACTGAAACAGCAGGAGGCTGTGCTGCGCAAGCGTTGGGAGAACGAGAAGGGCTATATCAACCAGATACAGCAGAACAAGATTCTCATCGAACAACTAAAATTTGAAGCCGAGCAGGCCAAGCAGCAGGGTGACTTCGGTCGGGTGGCCAAAATCCAGTACGAGACCATCCCTCAAAAGGAACACGAGAACGAGGAGGCTCTGCGCAAGCTCCACGAGTGCCAAGAAGGCGATGCCCTGGTGCGCGAAGAGGTTACGGCCGAAGATATTGCCGAGGTAGTGGCTCGATGGACGGGCATCCCAGTGTCGAAGATGATGACCTCCGAGCGCGACAAGCTCATCAATCTGGAGGAGGAACTTCACAAGCGCGTCATCGGCCAGCAACAGGCCATCGAGGCGGTCAGCAATGCCATACGTCGTAATCGTGCCGGTCTCTCCGACCCTAACCGTCCTATCGGTTCGTTCCTCTTCCTGGGTCAGACCGGTGTAGGTAAAACCGAGTTGGCCAAGGCATTGGCAGAGTTCCTCTTCGACGACGAGAAGATGATGACCCGTATCGATATGTCCGAGTATCAGGAGAAGTTCTCCGTCACCCGACTCTTCGGTGCGCCTCCAGGATACGTCGGTTACGAGGAGGGCGGTCAACTCACCGAGGCGGTACGACGCAAGCCATATAGCGTCGTCTTGTTCGACGAGGTGGAGAAGGCGCATCCTGATGTCTTCAACACCCTCCTGCAGGTGCTCGACGAGGGTCACATGACCGATGGCAAGGGTCGTATGGTCAACTTCCGCAACACCGTCATCATCATGACCTCCAACCTCAAGGAGGAGCAGTTGCGTCAGTTCATGCGTCAGGAGTTCCTGAACCGTATCGACGAGATTGTCAACTTCCAGGCACTCACCGAGCAGGACATCCGTCAGGTGGTCGATATCCAGTTGGCACGATGCTACGACCTGATGAAGCAGAACGACATCACGCTACAGGTCACCGACGATGCCCGTCGATTCCTGGCTCATGTGGGTTACGACCCCGAGTTTGGTGCCCGACCCGTCAAGCGAGCCATCCAGCACCATGTGCTCAATCAGCTCTCCAAGGCGCTCCTGGCTGGCACCATCGACCGCTCCCGTCCTATCATCGTCGATAAGGCGCCAGATGCCGAACAATTGTCATTCCGCAACTAAAACCGTTAAAAAAGTACCGTCTTTTACATAAAAGGCGGTATTTTTTTTCTTTTTTCATAATAATTCATTATATTTGCGCGCTAAACTTTTAAAAAGAAGTGACAAAGAAGTGAAAGGGAAGTGACAAAGAAGTGAAAAGGAAGTGAAAGGGAAGTGACAAGGACGATACAATCTTATGTTCCATACCTATTTCCATTTCCTCCTATGGATTAGAATGAATAAATCCTTGGGCTTCACACTTCTGTAACTTATCTCCTCCCTAAGCAGGGAGGTTGGGAGGGTCTCTATATTAAATAAATCTTATATGACTAACAAATTACCCGAAAACGCTATGCGCCCACTCAAAGAGGGCGAAGAGTTTCATCCCCTGATGCCAGCCAAGGCGAACCCCCGTGAGGTGACCGCCTGGTCGTTGGTTTGGGGCTTGCTCATGGCTGTTATCTTCAGCGCCGCTACGGCCTACCTGGGACTGAAAGTCGGCCAGGTCTTCGAGGCCGCTATTCCAATCACCATCATTGCCGTGGGTCTCTCCAACGCCATGAAGCGTAAAGACCCCTTGGGCGAAAACGTCATCATCCAGAGCATCGGTGCTTGCTCGGGCATGATTGTGGCTGGTGCCATCTTCACCTTGCCTGCGCTCTACATCCTCCAGGCTAAGTTCCCTGGCGAGGATATCTCCGTCAGCTTCATCGAGGTGTTTCTCTCCTCGCTGCTGGGCGGTGTCATCGGCATTCTTTTCCTCATCCCCTTCCGTCGCTATTTCGTCAAGGAGAAGCATGGTCAATATCCCTTCCCCGAGGCTACCGCTTCGACACAGGTACTGTTGACCACTAATAATAACGAAAACGAAAACAATAACGAAAACGATAACCAAAACCAAAACGATAACGAAAACGAAAAATCCGATTCGGCCAAGCCTCTCATCATCGCTTCGGTCATCGGTGGTTTGTTCGACTTCGTCGTGGCTACCTTCGGCACATGGGCCGAGACGTTCACCACCACCTTCTGCGAACTGGGTGCTACGATTGCGGCCAAGGGCAAGTTCCTCTTGAGTTGCAACACCTCGGCCGCCCTCTTGGGCATGGGCTATATCGTTGGCCTCAAATATGCCACCATCATGTGTGCCGGTTCGGTCCTTATCTGGTGGATCGTCGTTCCTGCCATCGCCATCATCTGGCCCGACCTTGAAGTGGCTAACGGTGTCCTGGCGCTCGACGCCTCGCCTAATGCCATCTTCCAGTATGCCAAGAGCATCGGCATCGGCGGCATCGCCATGGCTGGCATCATCGGCGTTTGGAACAGCCGCAAGGTCATTGCCGGTAGCTTCTCGCTCATCAAGGCTGCTTTCGGTTCGTCGGCCGACCATAGCGACAGCGATCGCACCGACCGCGATTTGAGCATGAAGATTATCGTATTGGGCCTTGTCTTGGCGCTGCTCATCACCGCCCTGTTCTTCTATATGGACGTGATGCACGGCTCGCTGCTCTTCACCTGCGTGGCTCTGCTCATCGTCTTTGTGATTGCCTTCCTCTTCACCACCGTTGCGGCCAATGCCATCGCCATCGTCGGTTCTAACCCCGTGTCGGGCATGACCCTCATGACCCTGATTCTGGCATCGCTCATCATGGCAGCCGTCGGATTGAACGGCACCAGCGGCATGGTAGCTGCCCTCGTGATGGGTGGCGTGGTTTGTACCGCCTTGTCGAGCGCTGGTGCTTTCATCACCGACCTCAAGATTGGCTACTGGTTGGGTTCTACACCAGCCAAGCAACAGGGCTTCAAGTTCATCGGCATCCTGGTGAGCGCCGCCACAGCTGCTGGCGTCATCATGATTTTGAACGAGGCTTACGGCTTCACTCCCGACAACTCAGACGTGATGGCTGCTCCTCAGGCGCGTGCCATGGCTGCTGTCATCGAACCCCTCATGATGGGTCAGGGTGCCCCTTGGTTTCTCTATGGCATCGGTGCTGTCATTGCCCTGATTATCAATGCCTGCGGCATCTCGTCGTTGGCTTTTGCCTTGGGCATGTTCATCCCCTTGCACCTCAACCTGCCACTCATCGTAGGTGGTGCCATCCAGCATTTCGTCTCTACCCGTAGTAAGTCGGCCGAAGTGAACCAAGCCCGCACCGAACGTGGCACCCTCCTTGCCTCTGGCTTCATCGCTGGTGGTGCCTTGATGGGTGTTGTCAGCGCAGGTCTCACCTTTGCCGGTGTCGATTGGGTCATCGCCGGTGGCTCTTGGATGAACTCCACCTGGGGTCAAGTGCTTAGCCTTGTCTGCTACGGCGCTCTGATTGTGTATCTGATTAAGGCCTCCCTGAAGGCCAAGAATTGAGTGAATTTGGGGTTTATATCCCAATTTTGAACCATATAGGGGGCTTCTATATTTACGGAAGTCCCCTATTTTTGCAAGTGAGATAAGGGAGATAACAGACGATTGCTTTTAGGCTATCGGTACTCTTCCCTTCGCAAGGAAAACGTAATTTGCAATTGATTCAATCGTCCATTGACTCCATGAGCGCAGCGATAACTCCGTATAACTCCCATTAACTACCCTCAGGTGAGCAAGTTTCTTTACTTGCGAACTTGAGTATTTTGTTTTAAACTGCTCCTTATTATCCCTTTATTGGGCTAAAATCGTCGTACTTTTCTCATATTGGATTCATAATACGGACATAATAGGCTCATAATAGGCTCACCGAAAAGTAACGGAAGGAGGAAAGAACGATAAAGTTTCTGCTTTTCATAATTATCATGGGCTGTATTTCACATCATAATTAAGCATCACGGCATCGCATATTGCGACGTCATATCACTAGGTGTCTTTTCCTGAATAAGGTTGACTCGATTTTAACTATTTAACACTTGATTTAACATTTCCATTTTTTCATACGGAAATAGTTGACTTACTCTACGGAA
>CACYQQ010000042.1 GCA_902776605.1 uncultured Bacteroidales bacterium
ATGAGGGATTATGATGGCAAGCAGTTCAAGAGCGCTCAGCAGGCTGATTCCTCAATTGAGACAGATGAAGAAAAGCAGAAGAAGGAAGAACTGCAGAAGGATAATTCCGACATGCTTACTCAGATGAAGGAAGCACTTGATGGAAAGGTAACGGATGTAAGGATCTCAAGTCGACTCAAGAGCAATCCTGTATGTCTGGTTGCTGACCAGGGCGGCATCTCAATGGAAATGGAAAAGTACCTGTCTCAGCTTCCGGAAGGAGAAAAGGCCAAGGCCAACAAGGTACTGGAGATCAATCCGGAACATGCCATCTTCAAGGTACTGCAGAAGATACATGATAAGGATGCTGAAGACTTCAGCAAGTATACCGACATTCTCTATCAGCAGGCTCTGCTGATAGAAGGATTCCCGGTTGATGATCCGGTAGATCTGGCAAACAAGATCTGCGATCTCATCAGCAAGGCAAATGATTAAACGCATGCAAATGCGTTTTTTCTATGTCAAAATGATATATAATTGTCTTGCACTGGAGATAAGCATGAACGAATTCTTTCTGAATGAGATGAAGAATCTGTTAAAAGATGAATAATCCTGCCCGTACCCGCATTGATGAACTGAGGCAGTACTTTGACATTGGAGAAAAGACACATTTTGACGAGAATACATACTATCTTACAAGTGAGGAAAAGCTGGGAACTCATCCGTTCCATCTGGGTGGACTATATTATCTTCAGGAACCAAGTGCCACGGCAGCCGTAAATGCCCTGAGCATACAGGAGAATGATAAAGTACTTGATCTTTGTGCGGCGCCTGGAGGAAAGAGCACGCAGATACTGTCTGCACTGAATCAGACCGGTTTTCTGGTTTCAAATGAGATCAATGCCGGCAGAGCTGAAACACTGGCAGGTAATCTGGAAAGATGGGGCTATGACAACTATGTCGTGACATCGATGGAAACAGGTCAGCTGTGCAGCCAGTTTGAGGGATACTTCGACCGCATTCTCGTTGATGCACCATGTTCCGGGGCATCAATGTTCAAGAAATATCCTGAGTCAGTCTATGACTATACGGAACGCAATGTACTGGCCTGCAGTTACAGACAGCTGGAGATCCTTGATAATGCCTACAAAGCTCTGAAGGAAGGCGGCACGCTGGTTTATTCAACATGTACATATAATCAGACGGAAAATGAAAATGTAGTCCTGCAGTTCCTTAAAAACCATCTGGACTGCAGTCTTCTGGATACGGGATTGGAATGCGGAAGAAAGGGCATTGAATTCGAAGACCTAGACGTAAGTAAGCTTACACGCATTTTCCCGATGGATGGCGGTCAAGGGCACTTCATCTGTAAGATGGTAAAGAACAGCAGTTCAAACCCATCCAAAGTAAGAAGCATTCCTTTCTCGCATGACAAAACAGTTGATGACTTCATTAAAAAGAACATGAAAACAGGGGTTAGATATACTCTAATCAATGACAGAATATACGCTTCAACAGGCTATCTCATCGATTTCAAGGGCAGAATTCTAAGACAGGGCATTGCAATGGGGACAATTGTCAAAAACCGCGTTGAACCACATCATGGATTCTTCACGGCAATCATGAATGAAAACAGCTTCATGAACAGACATGAAGCTGATGATAGTGAAATAAATAAGTTCCTGCTTGGCGAAAGCATTCCTTCAGGTGAAAAAGGCTATGTACAGATCTGTTACAAGGGCCATCCTGTCGGGTTCGGTAAGGGCGCTTGTCGGTACATTGCCATCTGTAGTAAAGTCTTGCCATGTCCATTCGGCGGACACCTCACCACTCTTGGCACTGGCAGCGCTGGCATCATAGAACTTAATGGCTCCCACCATCATGTCGTACCCACTGACGCTGCTCCACTCCAGCATGTAACTGAGTGTCGGGTCCAACTCCAGGTCGAAGTACTCCGAAAAACTGCTGGACTTGTTGAGTTTGTGCAGGTTATAGCCGATGCTCTTTTCCGACCCGTCAGCAGGGATGGCCGTGAGCTGCATTTGGTCGCCGTTCGAGTTCGAGCCCGATACGTAGGTGCGCACGCGGGCACAATCTTTGACGTAAGCAACCAGTTTGTAGGTCGATGTCTGACTGCGACCCACGATGAATCCGTACAGAGGGACGCACAACGAATTGTCGCTGCCCGAGTAGATAACCTCGTCATTTCCAGTCGGGTCAAGGCAGTTGCGGTAAGCATTACGACGTTGGCCCAACGTGTGCATCCAGGGGCGTTGGTCAATCTGCAACGTGTCGCCATAGACCAGTTCGTAGTTGGTGCCAGCCCCCACCTCGACGCTGTGGAAGTCGATGCCCGTGGGGTCGAAGATATAGGGCAAGGTGATACTTATGTTTCTCACTTCAGAACGTGCCAGGGTGAGCGTCAACACCTCGCTGGTCGAGGCATAGTCCGTCTGCGCGCCATCCTTGTACGTGACGGTGGCAACGGCACCGGCGGCAGCGGGCAACGAGAGTGTCAATCCGTTGTAACGCAGACAGACATCGAGGCTGTCGCTATCCACCCAACCCTTGGCAACATAGATGCCTCGGTCGGTGTTGTTCAATGTCGGCGCTTCGGGCAACGTGAAGTCCCACGTCAATGTGATATCCTCGGTGCGGTCGTCCAGCCCTTTGTTATTGGCCGATAGGGCAGGGCGCAGCGTCACGTCTTCGACAAACGCCTTATAACCCAAGCCGAAACGGTAGGTCATGTTGCCGTCGGTCCAACCCGTCAGGGTGTAACCCTCCTTGTAGAGCGACCACGTCGGCGCGAAGATGACCTCGTCGCCCGGACGGATGGACAGCGGCGCAGGCACTTGTCCTTCCACTTCGGGGTCGTTGTTGACAAAGGTGATAGTGACCTGTTCCGGCCGAGTGGCAGCGCCCGGAGCGACATATACGTCGCTGGTCTGGTAGTCGGCATTGTTCAACGTGAAGTCCGCCAACCCGTTGAGGTAGTTCTCCAGGTTCGTGTAGCCGTTCTCGGTCAATGCTGCACCATCTGTCGGGTCGGTCGGATTCAGACCTACCGACACCTCGTAGGCATCGGGCATACCGTCGGCATCGGCGTCGATGGCATATCGCTCCCCGTCGCGCAAGGCCAACGACGGGTAACAACGATAGGTATTTCCTGCCGCTGTGGTGACAGCATCGGTGCCACTTTGGAAGGTGACGTCCGCGGGCGTGTCGATGATGCCAGGTCGGCGCGATGCATTGGAGGCGCGACTGCCACGGAACGGGGTGACACCATCCCGTCGGCCACCTGCTTCGTCCACCAGACGTTGGTCCTCCTCGTCGTAGCGGGGCAGGTTGGCTCCGGCACCGCGCGTGGCGTGCGTCACCTCCTGATAGGCCTGTTCTGCAGGCACGGGTTCGTAGCCCGACAGGGGGTAGGTTATCTCGTTGAGCAGGTGACTCCGGTAGTTGGCCGACAGGTCCAGGGCCGATGTCGAAGTGCCGAATCCTGCCAGGTTGTCGTCATTGACAATGGCGAGACTGGCATCGCTCCAGTTGCTGCCCGACGGGGCATAATAACTGGAGAGTTCAAAATGGTTGCCCGACAGATACCATTCACCCACTTGCTCGGCATTGTTGCCCGACGGGTGGAAGAAGTGGCGGTAACTGCTACCGTTCACCTTTGTGGCGGGGCCGGGGCGGAAATAGTTGTTCCGCATATAGACGCGGTTGTAGGGATGCAGGTCAGCAGGCGCGTCGGCAAAGAGCGAAGCGTAGAACTCCCCTCCGTAGTAACTCAGGTGTCCGCCACCCCAGTTGTAGAGCACGTTGTTGGCAAAGTCGCCGTCAATGTGGCAGTCGTGTGCATATTGTTTACCCTCCTTACCTGGGAGCCAGGCATTGGCCTCGCGCACGCCATTGAATCGGGGGGCACGACCATTGCAGTTGGTAATCAGGACGTGGTGCATGTTCGAATGGTCGCCGCCCCACTGCATGGCAAAGGCGCGACCCGAGTCGTCGCCCGTGGTCTTGACGTTGTAACTGTGGTAGAGTCCTTCGCCCACGATGCAATACTGCACCGTCGTGGTGTCGTTGTCGAACATGGTGAGGCACTCCTCCATGCTCCACGTCACCGAACAATGGTCCAACAACACGTTGGTGGCATTCTCGATGTCCAATCCCGAGTAACTCTCGTTGCCGCCTGTCTCCATGGCAGGGATGTCGCCGGCGCGGAAACGTACATAGCGGACAATGTAGTTGCGGCTGTTGATCACCATGGGATAACCCGTCACGCAGATGCCTCCGCCCGGAGCACTCTGTCCCAGGATGGAGACATTCGGGTGGTTGGTCTTGAGTTTGCTGTTCAGGTAGATGGTGCCATTCACGGCAAAGAGGATGGTGCGCGGCGAGTCATCGCCGGTGCGCAATGCCCATCGCAGGGTGCCTGGCACGAGGTTCTCGTCCGTGCAGTCGTCCAACAACGTGACGTAATAGACCTTGCCGCCACGTCCACCGGTGATGTACTTGGCATAGCCGTCGGCTCCAGGGAATGCCAACGGCCTATCGGCTGCCGGTGCAGTTGTATGCTGGATGGTGAGGGATAGCAGCAATATCCCAAGGGTTTGGAACAGTTTCATAGATGCTATGTTTCGGTTTTTTTGTATATTTCGCTGGTTTCGTTTTCAATAGGAAAACACTTTGTGGTTCGTTTCGGAACGGGAGGTTTCGTTGTCCCTCTTTTTGGTTCGAGATTGGCTCCGTCCGACGTCCCTCCGCATGGTCGTTCATCCTTCGGACTTGTTCCGTTCGGGTTGCTCTCAGACTCCCTTCTTTGGAAAGAACGAAAAAGAACCAAAAAAGAACGCAAAAAGAACGGAAAAAGAACGCAACTCCGTTAGGACGACGGTGGGTCTGCCGACTCCGTGAGGATTATTTTGACTGCAAAGATACTCAATCTTTTTCTTCTCTGCAACAGCGGGACAGAAAAAGGGGAACGAATGATTATTTTCGTCCCCCTAATTGATGGATTTTTACCCTAAACTTCTTGGCAAGGCAGCCAAGGAAGGGCTTATTGTTGTCGGAGCGTCAGGATGGTCAGTTCGGGTCGAACGCCGATGCGGACGCGGGGACCGACGCCACCGATGCCGGTGTTGACATAGAGGTGCTGGGGACGGGTAGCGGCGGTTGCCTTGAGTGGCGTGCCGTCATGCTGTCGGACCAGCGAGGCCTCGTAGAGACCGCCCCATTCGGGATATTTCCATCGAGCAGGACTCCATCGGCCAATCTTGAGTTGGACGGCGTGGGTGTGCCCTGCCAACATGAGGTCGATGTCGGTCTGTGGCAGTACCTCGCTGCGCCAATGGGTTGGGTTGTGCGATAGGAGGATGCTGTAAGGCGCCTCGGTGGAGTCGGCGATAATCTGTCGGGCTTTCTTCAGGTCTCCGTAGGTCGAGAAGGGTGGTTCGCCGATGTTCTCAACGCCGAGCAGGGCGATGCGTTGGGTCGAACCATTCGCTACGTTCGACGCTGAGTCGGACGAGAGGGTGTCGGCGATAACCTCTCCCTGTCGGTTGAGCAACACTCCCTCGTTGCGGAGCAGTTGCCAGCCGGCCTCCTCCTGGAGGTGGCAGAGGCGTTGCACATCGGACACTTTCTCGCGTGCGGAGAGGCGGGTGTAGTCGGCATAGTCGTGGTTGCCCAAGATGGAATAGACGGGGATGAAAGCTCCTTCGCCGCGGCGCGTGGCGGGGATATGTGCCAGGTCGTAGAGTACGTCGCGGAAGGGGTCGGCCTCCCGGGACTGGATGGTGACGAGGTCGCCGGTGAAGACGATGATGTCGGGTTGCTCCTGCTGGATGGCTTGGCACAATTGGGCATAGAAGGCATGCCCCTGGATGGAGTCGAACCAATCCAGATGCATGTCGGACAACTGGGCAATGCGGAACCCGTCAAAGGCATCGGGCACGTGCGCCGAGACGATATCGACGTGCTTCACCTCCAACTGGTGGCGTGTGTACCAATGTCCGACGACGGAGGCAATGGCAATGACCAGAACCAACGTGCCGAGGAAGACCCAATGGATGATGCCTGCCATGTGTTTGGTCACGAAGATGCGGCTGGTCCAATAGACGACCTGTCCCACCAAGACGAAGGCCAGGACGACGGTCAGGATGATGATGCTGTAGAAAAGAAGACGCATGATGTAGTGAGGAAGTTAATTATCTATAAGGCTAAAGGACACTTTGTGTCGCTAATGGTGCTTCGCACGCTAAAGGCCTTCGGCGCTAAATTGGCGGGACGGGAAGTGCTATCAATTATCCATTGTCAATTATCAATTGCTTAAAAGGCACTGCGTGTCGCTAATGGTGCTTCGCACGCTAAAGGCCTTCGGCGCTAAACAGCAAGAGGGGCGTAAGTGAATATCAATTATCCATTGTCAATTATCCATTATATAATTGACGTTGGTCAAATATATAAAAGACAACAGAGGCCCGTCTCTCGACGATCCTCTGCCTTTCTCTCATTTTATGAAGTTTTGTGGAATTACTCACGAGCGCAAAGGTAGTGATTTTTTTGATAACTACCAAATTATTTTGCAACTATTTTCGCAGTTTATGACTAATTTGCCCCTAAATAGACACCTATAGAAGACAATTGTGGATAAACTGCCCCATTTCGGGCAAGTAAATAGTTGGTGTTGCGCAGATTATCTTGTTTTACCACTTGTAGGAGAGACCGAAGCTGAGGAGCTCGGTGAACTGGAAGTAACCCCAATCGCCAAACTTGTTCTCTGGACCTACCGAGTCATCGAAACGCAGGTGTGTGTAGAGTTTGGTTGAGAAGTACTGGTTGAGTGGCATGTCGAAGGTGTTCTCCCAGTCGAAGACGGTATAGACGTTGCCCTTGTACTTGCCACAGTCGTAAAGTGGTGAGAAATAGGTGGCTTGTGATGACCAAGTGAGGTACTTGCATACCTTCCAATCCATGGATGCTTTGGCATTCACACCGAAGTCGTACAGGTTGTAGTCGTATGAGTTGCGGAGACCGAAGGCCTTGGCGTTGATGCGGCCATCGTCCCATACGCCTTCCCAGTTGCCTTCGCTGTCGGCTACACGCTTGTAAGGATTGTTGACGTACTTCAAGTTGTAGGCCATGGGACTCATGAAGATGGTCCAGGAGATGTTCTCGAGGCTCTTCTTGTAGTCCATACCGAGGGCGACGGTGAGGTATGCAGGATTCATGAACTTGGAGAACTCTTTCCTTTCATTGGTCTTGTAGCCTGGGCAGAACTGAGTCTGACCTACGGCCTGCAGGGTGTAATACCAGTCGCCGGCTGCCTTGTAGCCAAACTTGGTGGTGTACTTGATATAGTCATTGTTGGTCATGTAGTTGTGACAGGTGTCGGAAGGGGTGGTCACAAAACCGAGTTTGCCCTCCAAGCGGTTGTCCCAAGTGAAGTTCTCGTACTTGTAGTTGAAGGTATAGTCGGCGGTGGAGAGGAGCGAGAAGTTGCTTTCGCCACCCTTGTACCAGTTCTTGCTGACAAAACCTTGAGTGAACTGCAAAGAAACACCGCCATTGGTGGTCCAACGACTCTCTTCGGCGGCTGGCTCTTCGGCATACGTTGTTACGGTAGCGGCCATCAGGATGGCCCATGTAAATACTTTTTTCATGTTAGTTATTGTTTAGTTAGTTTTGTGCAAAATTAGGAATAAAACGTCAAAATGGGACATTGTTCCCCTCATTCGTGGTCGATGGGAAAAAATAAAAACCTTATAGCCGATAATTGTCACTTCCATGTCTCAATTTCGGTGCCCGATGCCCACGCATTTTTGGAGTAAATCGCTGACTGAAAACAAGAAGCCCGAAAAAGACGGTATTCTGTCGTTTCCGGACTTCTGTGTTATCAGGGCTTGCGCAACATGACGCGCTGATACTTAATGCGTTGGCGACGCCAGGTGTAGATGCAATGGAGCGTGCCATCGCTGCCCACGATCATCGAGGGGTAGGAATATTGGCTGATGGGGGACGACTCCAACACCACTTGCGAGGTCCAATGCAGGCCGTCTTGGCTGGTAGCCAGATGGAGCGGATTGCGAAGTGGTTTGTTGCGGGCAGGGTCGGACGATGGTCGCCAATCGACACAACCGAAGGGGTTGTAAATCAAGGCGAAAGTGCCATCGGCCAAGGTCACGGCATCGATGCCGGAGTTGTTGTTGGGCACGTCGAGCAACTGCATCTCGCTCCAGGTGAGTCCGCCGTCGTCGCTGAACGAGGTGGCAATTCTTGCCCATTCGGGATGTTCCTTAGGTGGTGCAGCGGTTCGGCACAACATCTGGATGCGACCATCCTGGTGAACCAAAAGCGTGGGTTGAATGGTGCGCAATCCGTCGGGTTGAGGTACTACGGGACTGAGAATCCACGACTTACCATCGTCCTCACTCATCTCTATGTAGCAACGCCATTGACCCGCTTTTTCTTTGGTGCCGGTGCCCGTTTCCTTGCTGGTGGGCGACAGGATACGACGTTGTTTCAAGGTCTGCCCATTCTTGCACCGGAAGCCGGCGGGCAGGGCAATAGGTTGGTTCTTGATGGCGCCCAACAACGAGTCGGGGTCGGTCGATGTGCCAAGGGTCTTGCTCCAAGGCGAATCGAAGGCAACGTGCAGACTGTCACGATGTTGCGACCACGTCATGCCGTTGTCGTGCGATACCATGAGGTAGCCTGTCCAGTCACGCACGTTTCGACCTAACTTATAGAAGAGGAGAAGGTCGCCGCCTGGCACTTGGAACAGCACGGGGTTGTACGCTGCCTTGCGCAAGGTGTCGGGCTCTCCCTTGACGGTAGGTTGGAACTTGCTGATTGTGACGTGGTTATCGGCGGCTGCCCATTGCCGCCAGTCCTTACCTGTTTCGGGTTTCAAAGTACCGTCGGCGACCAATTGCGGCGCACTCCAACCCTCCTCGTAGGTGTGAGGTCGGCCTGCCTTGCCGCGTTTCAGGAGCCGTTTGCGTTGGGTCCAGATACAGACGTCGGGACTGCCTTCGCGCGAACCGCCAAAGTAGGTGGCAAGCAGGTCGCCGTTGTTGCACTCCACGATGGAGGCAGCATGGCAGGAGGGGAAGTCGGCTTCCTCGTAAAGGAACTCATTATCAGACACTTGCCACGGGGCATTGTAGTTGTTCTCCTTGTGACGGAGCGCCTCTTCGATGTGCCATTGGCCGCTGCCATATTCCTTGCTGCCGCTGGGGGTGATGACCATCGCCGTGGTGTTGGCGGGTACCTCAATGTCCCACGAAAGTTTCATCGGGGTCTTGTGCCACTTGGAGACAATCTTGCCGTAGGGGGTGACGTAACTTACTTCGGCTTCCGACAACTCCTCCAACTCGAAGTTCGGGGCCAAGCAGAATTGCTTGAAGCCAGGAGCCGTTGGTCGGATGCCACCGACATGTTCAAAACACCATGGCAACAGGTCGCCGAGGAGCATGACATGGTTGCCCGAATTCATCTTCGGGTTGGCGGTATCGCCGTTCCACAACTCCCAGATGGTGGTGGCACCGTTCTCGATCATGTAACCCCACGAGGGGAAGGTTCGGTTGGTTGCCAACAGATAGGCAATGTCCATTCGGCCGCGGTTGGAGAGTTCGCGCATCAACCATTGGATGCCAATCACGCCGCAACACAGATGTCCGTCGGCAGGCTTGAGCATGATCTTGGATTGAATCTGTCGGCAGATAGCGTCGGCATGTTCCTTGGGGACGATGCCGAATGCCAGTGGTAACAGGTTGGCAGTCACGGCATTGTTGGCATAGAAGATGGAGTCGGGATAGAGCTTGTGCTCGGGGGCCAACGACGTGCCCTTCTTGACGGTCAGGAACTTCTTGTTGATGGCATCGCGCAGGTGACGACGGATGTCGGCAAACTCGTCACGGTCGGCCTCCAAGAGGTCGATGCTGATGCCGCGACGAGCCAAATCGCGCTGCGTCTTGACATCGGAATGTTGGATGCGGTAGATGAGGATCTCGTCGAAGTTGCTCATCACCTCCATCAGTTTGTAGAGATAGCAACTGCCTATCAGGATGCCGTCGGTGGTGCGCGATGGGTCTTGGCTATGAATCAGTTCGGGCGCTTCCGGTGTGACGCACCAATCGCCATACTTGTCGGCCTTGATGAGTCCCTCGTCGGTACGCTTGTCTTCGTACAAGTGCATCAACCACTTACGCATGGCGGGATAGTGTTCGACGATGGCTTTGTCGTCACCAAACTGGCGGTAGAGCATCTCGGCGCCAAAGACAAAGACGCTGGGCCACGACACGTTGTCGGAATAATAGTTCCAGTAGGCTGGCGCAACGTCGGGAACGCATCCGTCCTGTCGTTGTGCCTCCTCGATATCCCGTATCCATTTGTTGTAGAGGTGGTGATTGTCAAGCAGATAACTCTCGCCCAAGCAACCCATGGCACGGTCGCCCAACCACGGCATACGTTCGTCACGTTGCGGGCAGTCGATAGGCATACCTTTATAGTTGCCGAGGATGCCCCAGAAGGCGTTCTTGACCAGTTGGTTCAATGTCTCGTTACCCGAGTGGAACGTATAGAGTGTCTCCATTTGGTCGCTCACCACTTCGCCGATGAAGCTCTTCTCGGTAGGGGCGGCGCTACGGGCTTTCTTGGCTTTGGGTTGGGCATTGCTGTTGGGCAACACCGTCACCTCGACGTACCGTCCGCCATGGGTGGTGAAGCGCGGGCTCCATTCGCCTTGGTCCTTGCCCGACGCGATGTAATAGTCTGTGCTATAGGCATGTCGGAGGTTGGCGACATAGAGTTCCTGTCCCGATGCCTCCAACTTCTCGGCATAACGCAGTCGCACGGTGTCGCCCTTCTGGAGACCAAAGGCCGAGAGGTCGGTCTTTACCCAACCGGCAAAGTTCTGTCCGAAGTCCAACAGGATGCGACCGTCCTCCAACGTGGTCATTTTCTGCACGTTCAGGGTATCCAGGATGCGCATGGCGGGAGTGACATTGCCCAACAGTTCGCCGTTCGGAATCTTGCTGCGTTGGGCATTGAACCACAACGAGTCGGCCGACAGGTCAGCTTTGTTGGCATCATATATCTCTCCGTCATACTCGTTGGCGGAACGGATAGGTCCGTCGCACGTCATCTTCCACGTCTTGTCGGACGTGGCGATGGTCTCGGTGCTCTGGTCCTCATATTCTATAATGAGGTTGGCGCGCAACGTGGGGTAGCCGAAGTTGCGTATCTTGTATTTCTTCTTGTTCTGCTGCATGGTGTAGAAGCGGCCATTGCTTACTGCCACCATCAACTGATTCTCCGACGCGCCCTGTTGCAGGAGCGAAGTCACGTCGTACGTGTTGTAGAGGATGCTTTTCTCGTAGTTGGTCGGTGCAGGTGTGAGTACGTCCTGACCCACTTTCTGGTTGTTCAGGTAGGCCTCGTACAGACCCAGACCCGAGATATGGAGCGTGGCACGTTGCACCTTTCCCTTGGCGGCAAAGGTGGTCCGATAGTAACGTGCCGAGAGGCGGCTGTGTTCCTCTTCCACATCCCAGGCGTTGGCTTTGTCCAACCCAATCCAGTAGCCCTTCCAGTGCGACTCGGAGAGCAGTCCGACGCCCCATTCGGCAATGTCACTCCACGCGGAGACCTTCTGTTTCAGCTTCTTAGCTTTCGTTTCGTCCGTCAGGACAGTCACATCCTTGGGTTGAACCGTCGAGACCTGAACACGCCAGAAACAGCGTTGATTGGGTTTCAACGTCTTGCCGGCGTAGGGGATATATTGACTCTGGTGACCGTCGTCACTGTGGTCCCAAAGGTCGGGTTTACCCTCCTCCAGGAGTTGTCGGCTCGATGCCACCTGAATATGATAATGTACCTGAAATATGTTCTTCTCCTCGGCATCGGCCTGCAATCGCCAGCCCAGACGCGGAGCGAGAATATCCAATCCCAAAGGTTGGTCCGTACGACCCTCTACACTGAGGTCGGTCACACGGATGGCAGCCGAGGCAATCGTCGCGCTCAGGAACAATATAAGTGCAAGAGATTTCTTCATATTGACCAAAAATACTATTTAAGTAGGAGTTAATGGGAGTTAACTGAAGATAATAGGCTTGCGCCTATGGAGTTAACGGACAATACAAATTGCTATTTCCGAAAACTTTTACTATCGTCTGTTAACTCCTTGAGCGAAGTGATAACTCCTGTTAACTCCCGTTAACTTCAATGTTTTAAGAGTTATGGGAGTTGTCTTTTTAGGAGTTAATGGGAGTTAACAGAAGATAATAGGCTTGCGCCTATGGAGTTAACGGACAATACAAATTGCTATTTCCGAAAACTTTTACTATCGTCTGTTAACTCCTTGAGCGGAGCGATAACTCCTGTTAACTCCTATTAACTTCAATGTTTTTCACTCTTAATTACAATTGCGAGAGGGTCTTCCCATCCACCAGTACCATCAGTCCTTGTCCTTGATGATAGTGCGTACCCGTCTTGTCGTAAAGCAGGGTAATGCGGTGTCCGCGATAAAGGATGCCATCCAGACACCAGTAGTCCCACTCTTTCGGGGCCAGGGGACGGAGGGCGGCGGTGTTGACCTCAACGCCTTTGTCCGACACCTGGAAGAGGTCGGGGTTGAACCCACACAGACCGGTGATAACCAAGTCGTTATAGGTCGAGTGGTTGTAGTAGCGCGAACGTTCGTGGTCGCCCCACAACCAGTAACCGGTCTTCTCGTCCATATATTCGCCGACGTAAGGACGACCCCTGTAGTGCATCGACTCCGTGTATTTCTTGAAGTGATACCAGAAGAGGTTGTCGGGCAGGGCGGCAGCCAGGTTCGGGTAACGGTTCTCGACATGGATGAGTGCCGTCAACGTCTGGCTGGTGGCAAAAGGCCAGATGGCACCGTCCCACTCGCAGGTAGGACGACCCTTCCAGGCGTGGCGGAACAGCGGGTGACGGCGTTCGGCTGTGGTGATGCCGGCAGGTGCATCAAAACCCTGTTCGTCAAGCAATTGCATCCAAGCAGCGCGGTACTTGGCGGAGTCGTCTTGCGGTAGGTCGAAGTACCAAGGCAGATAACCTATCTCTTCACGCACTTGGGCAATCGAGTCCTTCTCGGTCAATGTGCCGTAGAACTGCAACTTCTTGTCCCACAACTTCTCTTCCATCAGGGCGAGCAGGCGGTCGGCCTTGTCGTTCATGCCCAATGCCCGGTAGTTGGCCACCATGTAACTGTTGATGGTGGGGCGGCGGTTCTTGACTTTTCGACCTCCCGAAATCTGCTCCTCCATACCGTCGCGGACATCGGCTTGCCAGAACATACCATCCTTATATCCGTTGTCTTTTTCCCAACGGGCCAGGTGGGCGGTCAGGTCAGGTCGGTAACTCTCGAACCAAGCGGTGTCGCCCGTTACCTTGACCCGTTGCTGCATGGCGTAGGGTATCCAGCTGGAGAATTTATACAGTTTCTGCATCGGTGCACCGTTCACCGAATCGCCGCCAATCTTCGGGTTGTGGTTGCCTCGGAGCCAGATTTGCACGATGCCGTCAGCGTATTGACGATCGTGTAACCAACGACTCTCCATCAAGTGATGGCCAACGGCGCAAGCGATGAGGTTCCATTTGTCCGAGTACTTGCGTTGCACCAGAAACTCCGTCATGCCGTAGCCGTAAGGGGTCTCGACAATATGTTTGCGGAGGGTCCACCAACGGTAGTAGAACATCTCTTCCACCTGCTTGTCGGGGCAGTCGAAGAGCGGGATGTTCCTTTCCATCCATTCGGCCGATTGGCTGTTCGGGATGGCCTGGACGACATGTTCATCCTCCATCTGGTTGAAGTAATCGACGTAGTGACGGTAGTCCTTCCACTGGAGCAAGGCGTTGTAATTCAACTCTGTAGCCGATGCCTGGACGTTGCTGATGGTCCAGCGTGATTCGGGCAACACCTCCGATGCCTTCGGCAGGTCGGTATAGTTGTCCGCCGGCGTATTGATGGTCGGGAACTCGCGTTCTTCGCCCGTTCGGAACATGATTCGTGTGATGCTCTCCAACGGGGCGAACAACATCTTGGGGCGCTGCTCTTTGCCATCTACGGAGATGATAATCATGCGCGTATTGAGCGACACTTTCATCTCCAGACGATACGTGCGGTTGGGTTCCACCTCCTTGATGACGGTGTTGCTGCGGGCACCCGTCTTGATCATGAGTTGGCCATCCTCCTGCCAGTAGAGGCGGGTGCATGGCGTGCCGTGATCATCTTGTAACTCGAACTCCAGACGACCTCGGTTGTTCTGTGCCGCCTCGATGTCGAAGCTGAGGGTCAATTCGCGTGTGGCAGGAATGACGCGCTCCACCTTGGCATAGTCGAAGGGGTCGCTGTCGTGCAACACGATTTTCTCGCCCAACTCGACACGTGCCAGAAGGGGAGAATAGATGTTCCAGGGTTCCTCATAACTGGTGGCGACGGTACGGACGGGCACCGGAATCTGGCTCACCCAGATGTCCTCTTTGTTCATCGAGTACGTCACCCAGAAGCAGGTATCTTTCTGTCGTTCCGCATCGCTCAATGCCAGAGGAGTGGCAGTTGGCAACACGCCACGGGTGTATTGAGGTCCGTAACTCTTGTAGTTACCACCATAACGCATCGGAGGAATCTCGCCGTTCACCAGGTTGAGGGTGGTGTAGTTCAATCCGTCGGCCGAGAGCGACAGGGCCAATGGCCAACGCCACATGGCAGGGTTATAGACCGTGGCGAAGGTGCCGTCACTCAACGGCTGACCCCATATCTTGGCATTGGCATTGACAAAGCCCTTGGCACGCTGGGCCGGGAAGGTCCAAGTACGACCTCCGTCGAAGCTCCTCGAGGTGAGGGCATGTTTCCAGAAGCCCACCAGACTGCTGTCTGCCAACGGGTAGTAGCAGAAGGCCTTGTAGGTGTTCTTGATAGGGAGGCGACTGTCCTCTCGGTCGCACTCCTCGACCATCTGCAACCAATAGAGCGGATTGGACAAGATCTCTTCGCACGCCTTACGGAACTTCTTGTCCTTTGCCTTGGTATAGAGCGGGAAACGGGTGTTCTTTTCGTTATAGTCGTGGTTATAATAGAGGAAATAGATAGGTCCCAACTCGCCGTTGGCCTTTACCTCACGCACCACGCGTCCGATGCCGTTGCCGTCGTTCGGGTCGTCCTTCGGGGT
>CACYQQ010000043.1 GCA_902776605.1 uncultured Bacteroidales bacterium
CGAGGTAGTGGGTAGTGAATATCCCAAACTGGGGTAAAGTCGTGTAATTCTCTATACATAGAAAGCGAAACGCGGGATTGGGGAGCCACCCAATCCCGCGTTTCGCTTTCGTGATTTTTGATAGACTATACGAAGCGTTCGTCGGGGATGACACGCTGAGTACCCTTAGGTACGTACTTAACATCTTCGGCGTTGATACTCACTGTGATAGCCATCACTTCATTGAGGCGCAACTGGAACTTGTTCTTGCCATCCACACGGACGATTTCGCCAACATAACCTTGGAACTTGCCTCGCAGAACTTGAACGGTATCGCCCAAGATAGGAGTAATCATGGAGACGTCTTCACCCTCCTCCACCATATTACGGAACTGCTCCATCTGGGTATCCGAGATGCGAGCAGGCTCCTGCTTGTCTTTATTATAGAGGAAACGGTTGACATGATCGTTGATATAGAGGCGGCGACGCTCACTCAACTTAATGTGCACGAAGATGATGCCTGGAGTCAGAATGACAGGCACAATCTTGACGCGATCTGACCATTTGCGTTTCTCCTCTCGGATAGGAACATAAGCCTCGATGGGTGGATCCAACAGAGGGAAAGCCCTGCGACTGGATTTGCCACCACGCTTATAGGGATCGGGGATGCCCGTGAAGGCTTCAAGGAACTGACGTTCATGTAGTGCCGTGACATAAAGCACATACCAGCCCAATTCCTCGAATCGTTTGTTACGCATCATCGCCTCATACTGTTCGGGCGACTCTGTTTTCAAATCTTCTATGGTTTTACGCTCTTCCATAAATTAATTCTAAATGGGATTGAAAAAAGGGAGTTTAAGTGTAGTGAAAAGGAAGTGACAAAGAAGTGACAAGGACGATAGTTCCAGCTGGCACTTATTTTTTCTCACAGAGTGTAAAAGAGTGGAATAGAGGTTTCGCACTACTTGACACATGCACTTTCAGAATCCTTCAACTTTCAACTTTCGTTATAGTTTGACCAGCGAAAGGATGGCCTTACTCATCACCGCCCAACTGTATTTCTTCTTCTCTTCGCGAATGCCCTCGGCAAAGTCCTGAGGATGCTGGACGAAGTGGTTCAGGGCTTCGGCAATAGCCTCTACGTTAGGCTCCACGGCATAACCAACTTTGCCATCGGGCACAATCTCGGACAAACCGCCAACGCGGGTGACCAACATCGGTTTCTCGAAGTGATAGGCGATTTGCGTCACACCGCTTTGGGTGGCCGTCTTGTATGGTTGAACAATCAGGTCGGCAGCACCGAAGTAGAGACGCACCTCGTCATCGGGCACGAACTTGGTGGCCCAGATGACACGTTCGCCTAAGTGAAGTGCCTCTGCCTGACGGAGATAGTCCTCGCCATGACTGTAGAACTCGCCCGCCACGATGAGTCGAACATCCGGATCCTTCACTTGGGAGAATGCCTCCAACAACCAATCCAGCCCTTTGTAATCACGGATGAGGCCGAAGAAGAGCAGGTAGCGGTAGCGGGCATCCAAACCCAACTTCTGACAGGCCTCAGCCTTGGTAGCTGGGGTGCCGAAATTATCGTAAAGGGGATGAGGAGATGCCACCGTCGGCATATTGGGTCGGAATTGATGAACGTCGTCACAGACCGACTGAGACAAAGCTGCCACCCCATCCACACTTCCCAACAGATATTTGGAGAGAAGCTTATCTCCAGGACGGGTCTCGTGAGGAATGAAATTATGGCAGAGCGCCACCACGCGTGTATGACCATTGC
Source organism: uncultured Bacteroidales bacterium (assembly GCA_902776605.1). Classification (GTDB taxonomy): domain Bacteria; phylum Bacteroidota; class Bacteroidia; order Bacteroidales; family UBA3663; genus Liminaster. The sequence continues at coordinate 1,763 of CACYQQ010000043.1, forward strand.
GTCGCACCAGTCGTGCCACCGTTCCTTGACAAGGGGCCATGAAAGGCATCCAATAGGCCAATATCAAGAGGTCGGGACACTCCTTGGCTATCCGTCGTCCCAACGAGAACCAAGTGAAAGGATTGACCGAAGACAAGCGTCTATCGATGTCTAATTCAGCAGGTTGCGGCGCCGTCGTATATTGCGTCGTGCCCGGGAAAAGGAACGACGGATACTGCAAGGTGTAGGTGTACATCTTCACCGTATGACCCTCAGCGAGGAACTGATGCGCCAGTCGCTCACTGAAGGCAGCGATGCCACCACGATAAGGCCAACAGGGACCTAAGATGCAGATTTTCATATTGATAACTTTATGGAACGCCTACGGAATCAGTTTTTGCGGAGGTCGATGACTCCCTTCACGATGCAACCGACGATGGTGAGCAACATCAGCACGACAAAGACCATCGAGATGGTATTGCCCTTGCTGACACTCTCAGGGCGGAACTCAAAACGGATATGATGCTTACCTGCCTCTAGATTGAGAGCACGCAAGATGTAGTTAACGCGATAATGCTCAACGGGTTGACCATCGACCAAAGCCTTCCAGCCATAAGGATAATAGACCTCCGAGAAGACCACCATGCCGGGAGCCGCACACTGAGCATCGTATTCGATAGATTCTGGCGTATATTCCGTGAGACGGATGGTGGCCGTACTGTCGGCCGACAGAGACTTAGGAGCCTGAGACGCAAAGTCTTGGCCTACCACAGCGACGTGCGTCAAGTCATACTTCATCAGTCCGTCGCACTCCTCGTTTGGCGTATTGGCCACCACCAGACTATCTACGAACCAAGCATTGCCCATTGCTTGAGCATTGTACTGAACGGTCACGCCACCCTGCTCCTGATTGGGCAGAATGAGGTAACGGGCATTGAGCATCGAGATGACTGGCAAGTGCATCTTGGAGAGGTGTTGGTCAATCAAATCCTGATAGCGACGCAACTTGGCAGCCGAATAACCACCAATGCTCTTCAAACGGTAAGAAGTACGCGCATCGTTGAAAGGATTCATGGCCAGATTGAAAACACGGAAGTGATTGTCGGTAACCACCTTAGGTTGATCAACGTTCATCTTCTCGGCTTCCAGAATCTGACGCTCCCACGCCTGTGGCTTGAACTGACGCTCGTACGAGTTAGAAGGCGAGAACATACCGTCGTTCATGAAACGCTTGTCAACAGGCCACATATCGAAGAGCACCAAAGCACCCATGACTACAGCCAAGGCCGCTGTGCTGCGGAATTTCTCGGAACCTATATAATAATAGAGGACGCATCCTCCGATGACGACAAAGGCCAAAGAACGCCAAACGTCGGCACGGAACATCGCCTTACGGGCATCCTGCATCATTGGCGTCAACCATTCAGGCAACTGGGCATCGACAGCTCCGTTGAAACCGCTGGTGGTCATCAATGCCACGAGAAGAAGCACCACCAAAGCACCTACGGAATAAAGCAAGGAACGACGCAAGGCCTTGATCTCGGGCAGTTGGGCAGTTGGACAAAAGGAACTGTCGACCCACCCTGTGCCAGCACGGTCTCCTTGGTCTTGACAATCTGTTGGAGTGCCAAGAAGCCTAAAAGCGGCATGGTGATTTCGGCCACCACCAAGATGCTCGATACGGCGCGGAACTTGTTGTACATGGGGAAATGGTCAAAGAAGAAACGGGTCAAGCCCATCCAATGATTACCCCAACTGAGGAAGATGGTCAATACCGTCACCACCAGAATGGCCCATTTGTATGGTCCCTTGACAACGAATAGACCCAAGAGGAACAACAGACAGACAATGGCACCCATATAAACGGGGCCTGCCGTGAAAGGTTGTGTGCCCCAATAAGTTGGAACACTCTGACAGAACTGCTCGGCCGACTTGCGTGGCACACCTTTCTTGACCATCTGGTCGCAGAGTTCGCTGTTGCTGCCGATATTGTAGTTGGACGAACCACCCATGTAGTTAGGAATCAGGAACGTCCAAGTCTCGTCGATGCCATAACTCCAAGCCGTGGCATAGTCCAAATCCAAGCCCTTGCTCTTGTTCTCCTTGTCGGTCACCTTCTCCAAGTCGGAGTGACCGCCACGCATCGTCTCCTCGGCATACTCCAAGTTGGAGAAAGTATTGGCCGTGCCTGTGCCGACACCTACGCCAAAGGCAAAAGCTGCCAACAACGTGTTGATTGCAAACTCTTTCCAGTTCTTGCGAACAATGGTCAGACAGAGTTCGGCGATGCCAAAGGCGGCAAAGATGAAGCAGATATAATAGGACATCTGGGGATGAGGAAAGAAACCACTCATCACACCCAACATCGTGAGACAGACACCCGTCTTGCGGTGACCGCTGTAGATGAGATAGAATCCGCCCAAGGCCAACGACATCAAAGCCAACGAAGAGGTCTTGCTATGATGATTAGCACCGATGATAATGAAGAAATAACTGCTGAAAGCGATTGCCAAGGCTCCTACTATAGCCAACCACTTGTCCACTTTCATGCTTCGGAGCAAAGCAAAGAAACCGATGCAGTAGATAATGACAATGGCCAAGACGTTGCGATGCCCCCAAAGAAGGAGTAATTTGAGTGGACGCAAGACGCTATCGGCCAAATAACGACCGCCACCGATTTGGTAGTTGGGCATACCCGAGAACATGGAGCCTGTCCACCAACTACGTTCTCCTGTCTGCTCGTTATAAGCAGCAGCTTCGTGCACAGCACTGGTACCTTGAATGCCATCGCTGGTTGCAATCAGTTTTCCATCCAGCACGGGTGACATGTAAACGCATGTCACGACGACAAAAATAACGAAGGCCAAAAGATAAGGCCAAATGGATTTGATATATTTCATAGTGTTACAATATTTTGCATGAGGTTTTGAGTTTATGAGGTTGTAAGGTTATCAGGTTTTGAGGTTGTGAGGTTATTAGGTTTTGAGGGGTCAAAACAAACCTTGAACAATGTCTCTCAGCGCCTGAGCATATCCTTTCTTGAAGTAAATCAGCCTCATTACTCCTCGATATTGGGACAACCGAAGGTCGGCATACCGTGGATTCCGACACAGCTCTTCATAAGCCCGACGAAGACTGCGGATAGCGGCTAATCGTTGTCGATATTTTCTCCAATCTCGATGAGTCGAGAGGGATGCCTGTCGCAAACAATAATAATATAAAGGGACATCGACACAAGCGATGGTTTGCGCCAACAACAGACAACGGGTCAGGAAATGGGTGTCCTCGCTATTGCGCAGGGTTGGAAATCGCAAATCATTCTCCATCAAGAACTTCCGTCGGAAAAGGAAACAGACGGAAAAGGTGACAAAGCGCTTCAAGAAGAACTTCTTCCTCTCAGGCGAGAAAATGCCTGTCGGCAAGACGGGATTACGAAAAACCTCTCCCTCCCGGTTGCCGCCACGATACTGCAATTGGCAGTAGGTCAAGTCGTTCCCCTGCGCGGCCTCCAACATCTTGCTCAGAAATTCGGGATGCCACACGTCATCGCTATCGATGAAAGCAATGTATTCCCCCTGAGCCAATTCGATGCCAACATTACGAGCCGCGCCTGGACCTCCATTCTGCGGAGTACGGAGAAATCGGAAACGAGCATCCTCTCCAACTGCTGCTCGTGCTACCGCTATACTATCGTCAGGACTATGATCGTCCACGAAGAGCACTTCAAAGTCTTGAAAACGTTGCGCCTTCAGACTTTGGATGCACTCTCCGATGTAGGGAGCCACCTTATAAACGGGAGATATGATGCTAACTTTCACCATGTTCCGATGTTGGTTACTTATTGAGTTTCTTTTTCAACTTGTTGGGGAGATTCATCACGCGCTGCGGGACCTTGACAGACCAACGGAGCACTTCGTCCCATCGGCAATCCAATCGTTGCCAAAGAGTTAGGGCTTGGGGCTGCATACCTCTTTCGACGTAAGCCTCCTGAATGAGTCGCTCGATACGGACCGAGTGGTTGATGTCGCGGCGGTCATTACTCTCGAAGATTTGCGTCAGGAAAGAGGGTCGGAACTGACGGGCAAACCAACTATGACTACACAAGTGACGACCCTCTGTATCATAGAGTTCCGTGCTGATGCCATCGGCGTGTTTCTTGTTGAACAGGTACAACGTCTTCTGTGGGAACGTTCTGTTCATCCAATAGAAGAAGTTGTAGTACGGCTCGATGGTCTTGTAGTTATCTTTCTTCAGTTCTGGCACCAACCGATAGGCATTCCACGACTTACGTATCTCATGGAGGTTGAAGATATTGAAGAACGGATTCGTCACTTCGGCTTCTCCCTTGCGTGGTACGCCTGCCCCCGAATCACTACAACCGATATTGACCCAGCCCTCATTCCAAGCCTTTTCGGCCAACGCCAGGACGGCATTCAGGTCGGTAATGAAACAGTCTTCATCGACATTGATGACTATGTCACATGTCTCATCCTCCAACATCTTATAGAAATAGCCATCAGCCGTTTGGTCGGTCAGTCGCACACAGGGATATCCCGCCTCGACATACAAAGCACGGCTGAGGAGGTAGAGTTCCTTATTGAAACTACGACAATAAAACTTGATGCGAAGTTTATGCTTCATTTCGGAAATCGTTGATTACTTACGGAATACGCGGACATAAACGAAACGGGCCAACCTATCGACCAGAGCATTGAAACACTCGAACCAGGCAGGCCAACGCTTGTGATGTTTGTGCCAATACCGGATATAGTCTATGCGCAACACTTTGTTCTCGGGCCAAAGGACAAACTGGAACTGCATCTGTTGGCAAATAGGCCAATAATGTTGGTCGAAAGCCTCCATATCCTCGGCCTTGAAGTCGGCCCTCGGCATATCCAGAAGATAGAGTTTGTAAAGGATGCGCATACGGTTCTCGAAATATCGTTTGAGCCACTCCCGACGCACATCGCTGATGGTAACGTCCTGAATATGCTGCTGATAGTAAGCAAGCATTTGGTCGGTCAACTTCGTCAACTGATTGATACTACGCAAAAGGACCTTCGGGTTCATGGTCTGACCTTCGCGGTCGGCATTATACAGATAGAGTTTCAAGTTGAGGAACAAGATGGTCTTGGCCCAAAAGGTGGGGTAACAGGACCATTCCGTATCGGTATAAGAGATACCTTCCATTTGCCGATAATCTATAGCACGGAGCAGCTCGGTTCTATAGGTCAAGGCGTGAATGAGGAAAAAGCGGATGTACCCTTGCTGCAACACCTCGTCCAAAGAGCAGATACGGCCATAATCAAATGGCTCTTTCCCCATGGTGTTGTAACGAATTACCTCAAGAACATTGTCGGGACCAATGCTGACAAAGGGAGTATGGATGATGTCCGGACATTCGCCTTGCGCTGTCAACCGATGCAATTCCTGCAAGAACAGTTCCAGCACCTCGGTATCCATACTGTCGTCGCTATCGACAATCTTGACATACCTTCCCTGCACTTTAGGGAGGGCGGCATTGACGGTCGAACCATAGTTACCGTTCGGTTTGTCAATGACTTGCAGTATGTTTGGGTACTTCTCTTGCCACGTCTGCGCTATCGCCAAAGAGGAATCGGTCGAACCATCATTGACGACTACTACCTCCAGATAGTCGGCAGCAGAAGGCGCACTCACCAACGACTCCAAACAACGAGGCAACAATGCGGCCATGTTGTAGGTCGGAACGATGAGCGACAGGAGTTTTTCGTTCTTTATCTCTTTATTCTCTGACATAGTAATCTCTATCAATCACCTTATCGACATTTTACAACGACAAGGCTCTCTGTATGAAATCCTTAGAATGCTTTCTCAGCGCACCTAATTTAGCCTCCACCGCCTCATATTGGATGTCGGCATTCCCGATGGGAGTGTCCAATCGCAACAGGCGGTCGGCCATCCCCAAGTTCTGCAACAACTCCTGCGGACGATGATCATGGCCATCGTCTAATAGCAAGGCATAGAGTCGTTTATGATTGATGATGGCAAACGCCGTTCCATGAAACGATGGCGTAAAGACGGCATAAGCATTTTTCATTGCACCCAGGAACGACTCCTCTCCTGCCGTCATTTGGTAATGCACATCGGCATGGGTGGCTGCAAAACGGATGAGACTGGGCTTGAATCCCTCGGAGAAAATCAACAGATGACATTGATGTTCTCGGGCATAGGCATAAATCTTATGCACAAAATGTTGGCTTCGGCGGACGCAATAGAAAAGTACAAACGGCGTATTCGGCAAGGGGTTCCGACTTTCCAACTCTTGATACAGAACAGGTTCGGCCAATAAAGTCGGGTCCAAAACCACCTCAATCTGCTTTCCCTCGGCCAACGGTGCAAAATCGTGCGCACGACTCTCTTCTCGCACCGAAATCAAGTCAAAGTTGCGGAAAGCCTTTCTCAGATATTCTTGATTCTCAGCATTCAAGGTAAGGTGCTCCCCACTCACGGCATAGGAGATCTTTTTAGCCCCCTCCTTCACTTGGAAATAGCCCATGTACACCTCATCGAAATGCTCATCTCGACCAAAGGTGCGCCACAACTGGTCACTACCGATGAAGTAATAATCCTTGTCGGCTGGCACTTGGTCAACGAACCCTGGCGTCGGGTTGATGTATCGACGACAGAATTGACGGAACCGCTTTTCCTTGGTCCAGGCCCACGGCAAGAAAAGCACCGCCGCCAATGCAGCCGAAAGGTTACTCTGAAAGAACCTGCCCCAATAGAACGGATTGTAACTATGCGAGATATCTTTCTGCTCATAGCGAATCATCTCCACCTCACAACCCTCCTGCTCTAAAACTCGTTTAAGCGCAAAGGGCTGCAACATGGCACCGTAATTGGCGGCAAAATAGGTAGTCAATATACCGACTTTCTTCATGACTCTTTCAGATATTCAAGGGTAGTTTTCAACTTTTGCTTCACTTCGTTTTGCTCTCTTCTGTGCTTGAAGAAAAGGAGCACAGACAACAATCGACGATATGCCTCATTGAAATAACGGTTGCTGAAACCGTTCTGGAAGATGAACTTCCGACATCCCAAGGGCAATTGTTGTATCCTACGAATCTTGTCGGCGCCGACAAACAGATAATGATTGGTCGGCATAAAGAAGTTCTGATTATAAGGCAAGAACTCTTGCCAAGTAGTTTCAACCAGATGCAACTCCCGACTTGACCGAAGCAAGGCAACGCCTTTTTCGGAATTGGGCGTAATGACCGAGGTACCCATGTGGTTTCTGTACGACTCTTTCTTCTTGCTTTGATTCCAACCCCAAAAGTCGGCCAATGTCACATCACTCACTCTCGAAATATGGGCATACGGACATTGGAAACAATTCTTGCGCGTAAAAGAGAACTCCAGATAGGCACGAAAGAGGAAGTCATAGACATGTTTCTTCTTCGTCTGCAAATGTCCATCGGGCATCTCGTAGGTCAACCGGTTATTGTTGTTGATCCAACCGCATTCATCTTTCGTCCGGTAGGAAACAATACGTTTGGCCTGTTCCACTTGCAAGGCGGTCCGATAAAGGGCCTGCGTCGGAACACCATGACAAAGAACCTCAATCGTATAAAGTCTGTCCGACAGCGCTTTGTCCTGTCCCAAGAAACTGTAAAGTGCCGCAATCTGGCAAGGCACTCCCGAAAACAGGACATAAGCTCCTTGTTTCAAGCGCGTTTTCACTTGCGAATAGACACCTTGCAGGTCACTCTGCTGATACTTGGAGTTCTGCAAAAGGGGCAATTCGTGTCGAGTGGAAATCTCTATATGTCGGACATTGCCATCCGGTTGCAAGGCGGCGCCATAGACATAATGCGACTCACCGTGTTCGGGATTCAAGAAGTCGTAGGCCAATTGAGCAAAGATACCTCCCGAAGCACTTTTTTCTATCAACTCCGGACGAATGCTCCAACCGGCATAAGGTTGTACCCTCCGAGCATCATGTCGTGTCAACCGTTCTGGATGCAGCAAGTGGCATTGACGCTCGCACAAGTGACATCCAACGCACTTGTTCTCATCCACGCGGATAGCGAGGAAACTGTTTTCGTCCTCCACCACCGACAATGCCTTCTGCGGACAAGCATCTACGCATGATGCACATCCACAACATTGGTCAGCGGGGGGCAATAAGGGTTTCATTCGGATGTCAATATTATTAGTTTCAACCAATTACTTATCTCCATAATGATGGAAAATCCTTTCGGTCATTTGCCATTTCTCATCGCTCTTAGCGTGTGCATCACAACCTTGATAGGCAGCGACGAAAGCTTCCCATTCTGCCTGCCGGGGCAGGGTTGCCAACTTGGCCATCGACTTTTCCCAATCGAAGTCGGCTACCGTCTCTACAATCATAACCAGATGATTCTCACGACGGTAAATCTCCATTTCGAGGATACCTACCTCCCGTTGTCCGGCTGCTATTTCGGGCCAAAACACCTCTTGGGAATGGCAATGACAATACTTCTTGATCAAGTCTGGGTCATTGACAATGTCCAAGATTTGCACATATCGTTTGGTTGGCTGGTCAAAGTGCCTGACGGAATATCCTTCATTCATAGTATCAATGATTTATACACAAGTAAAGTAGTCGATGATGCCGCAGAACTGCTCCCGTTCGTCTAAGACGATAAGGGCATGTATGGAGTTGGACAACATCAAGTCGGCAGCCTCCGAGAGTTTGGCATCCTGATGTATCTTCTTCGGATTGCGACTCATCACATCCTCCACCTTCAACGAGAAGAAGCGTTCCCGATACTTCTGCATGGCGCGTCGCATGTCGCCATCGGTGATGATTCCCACCACTTTATGCAACGTTTCAGAAGGTGATTGCTCCAACGCAACAACCAGACCTTTCTTTCCCTCACTGATTTGGATGATGACGTCCGAGAGTTGGTCTGAAGGTGACACCTTCCAAACAGACAACATGTCTGTATCCATGAAGTCCTGCACCCTACCCAACAGACGCTTTCCCAAACTGCCTCCAGGATGGAACTTGGCGAAGTCGGAGTCCTTGAAATGCCGTGCCTGAACCAAGGCACTTGCCAAGGCATCGCCCATAGCCAAAGTAGCTGTCGTTGAAGAGGTTGGCGCCAGATTCAACGGATCGGCCTCTCTATCCACCGCAATATTCAGATGCACCTTGGAGTATTTGGCCAAGAGCGAATCGGAATTACCCGAAATGCCGATAATTGGAATCTGTCGTTCCAAGAGGAGTGGCATAAAACGAAGCAATTCGTCGGTATTGCCCGAATAGGAAATAGCCATTACGACATCGCCCGTAGCAATCATACCCAGGTCTCCATGATAGGCATCCAAGGGATTCAGATAGAAAGAGGGCGTGCCTGTTGAGGCCAACGTAGCGGCAATCTTACTGCCAATGTGACCCGACTTGCCCACGCCTGTCACAATGACTTTGCCCGAGCAATGTAACATCAGATTGACAGCCTCCTCAAACTCTTTTCCCATGCGGGGAACGAGGTCAAGGATGGACTGCGCCTCCTGCGTCAAACAATTGATTCCTGTTTCTAATATTTCACTCATTACTAACGAAAGAACGAAAACGAAAACGAACTAAAGAGATAACCGTTAACCATTAAACCCTAACCCTCAAACAAGCAAACTCCTGACGACTCCTTCCAAGTCTTTCAGATAGAGCATGTTCGGACCGTCACTCAATGCCTTTTCGGGGTCGGGGTGCACCTCAAAGAAGTAGCCGGTAGCCCCGAAAGCCTTGGCAGCCAACGCCATAGCAGGAACAAATTCTCGGTTACCTCCCGTCTTGCCTCCTGCTGCCCCTGGACGTTGCACGCTATGGGTACAATCCATGATGACGGTGGGAACAATCTTCTTCATGTCGGGTATGTTGCGGAAATCGACCACCAAGTTGTTGTACCCGAAGCTGTTGCCTCGTTCGGTGAGCCAAGGCATCGCTCCTTTCTTCTCGGGGAAACATTGCGCCCAGGTGTCGAGCACTTTCTGCACTGGATATTGCATATCCTGGCCTGACAGGAACTGCGCCTTCTTGATATTCACCTCCTTACCTGTCTTGGCCGCTGCCACCAAAAGGTCGGTCTGCCTACATAGGAAAGCGGGAATCTGCAACACATCCACCACCTCGGCCACAGGCGCTGCCTGCCAAGCCTCGTGAATGTCGGTGAGCAGACGCAAGCCGTATTTTGACTTGATGTCGCCCAACATCTGGAGACCTTTTTCCATCCCTGGACCGCGATAGGAACGGATAGAGGTGCGGTTTGCCTTATCGAACGACGCCTTGAAGATGATGTCGGTGCCCAACTGAGTGTTGAGGCGCACCAACTCTTGTGCCACGGCTTCCAGACACTCCATCGACTCGATGACACAAGGACCTGCAATAAACGTGTACATATAATTAATTACGAATTACTAATTACAAATTACCGAATCACTTCCGATGCAGATACTTGCCAAGGAAGGATTCTACCTGAGGTGAAATCTTCAAATGGTAAACCAGCACCGTACCGACCAAGACATAAACAGCCGAACGGACAACCAGATCCAACCAAGGAGATACCTCACTCAAGTCTGGAACCAAGAGATTGACGCCGAACAGAACAGCGACCAAAAGCAAGATACGGAGATGCGCCCAAGTGAAAGGGTTAGCCTTGATCATGACTTGCACGATGAACTGCTGATAACAGTAGCTCAGGAAACATGTCAGCAAGGTGGCCAAGGCAGCACCCGTCAATCCTAAGGCAGGGATGTCGAGCGTAAAGAGATACAAATCGCGATGGCAACCATCGATGAACAGCAAGTTGGTACAGATGGTCAATCCAGTCAATATCACCGTGACAACCAATGTCCAATAGTAATACTTCGAGAAGGATATCAAGGTATTGCCGAAGTTCAAGGTGCTATATATCACCTTGCTCAATCCCAGATAGAGGACCGCCCACTTGCCGGCTTCATAACCGCCATCGGCTCGTCTTGGCAAAATCTCAAAAATATTGTCGATGTTTATCCAGATGAGCAACAACAGGATGGCACTTGCCAACATCTGGTGTACACTCACCTGACTATAGAGGTCGCGCGCCTTGGCAATATCGCCATTCTTCATGGCCTCGGCAGCCAACGGGTTGGAGATAGGAGTAATGTTGCGCGCCGGCATATTGACCACCTCAGCCATATAGACAGCCATCGTATAGATGCCCGCAGCATACAGACCTCGCACTCCTGTCAGCATCCACAAGTCCAACTGATACATGACGTTACCACTGATGGTAGCAATCATCAGGAAGCCAGAGTAACGGCACACTTTCTGCTTCAAGTCAGGAGTCACGAACTTCCAGTCGTGCTTCAACTCCGTGCATCCTATGTGGCAGGAATAGATTCCTGTGCTCAACATGCAGACGCCATAGGCAGCGATGAAGGCAAAAATCATTCCCGACACATCTATCCAGCCCCGATAAAAACTGAAGTAGATACCCACCATCATCACGCGCATCCCTATTTCCCGTATGGCTTTGGGGATGGCAATACGCAAATGGATGTTGGCAAAACTTTCCCACCATTGCCAGAATGTCAATACCACCATCAACGGAAGGACATAGTAAAAGTATTCGTTGAACTGAGGGCTCTTCTCGTTGAAATAATCCAGAATTGGGTCTTGCAACAGGACATAGAGCACCGTCATCAACGGTAGACCTATTGCAGGGAAAAGCAGATAATAGTAGAAAAATCCGTGATTGCCCGTCGCCTTATCCTTGAATAAAGGGAAGAACCGCATTCCTGCACTACCTGACCCCATCAATGCCAAAACGGACAACAGGGCGGCGGCCTCATACACAACTTTCAGCAAGCCTTGGACGGGTTTATCCAACCAAGCGGCTACGCAATAAAATTGTATGAAAGCACCAAAAACAACGCCAACATAATTGACGAAGGTCCCTTTGAGTGACTGTCTGACTACTATGCCCACTTTTTAAATTGAAAATTGATAATTGAAAATTGAAAAGAAAGAATCAAAAAATAAAAATCTCTAATTCCCTTAAATACTAAACTCTAAGAAAAATTATTCTCTAATTCTCCTTCATTCAACACATCAAGAAGAAATATTCTCTAATTCTCTAATTCTTGAGATTCTTTTCAATTCTTGAGATTCGAGATGCACTTCTTGAGCGAGTCGGTCCAATAAGGAACCCGGACACCGAAAGTCTCCTTAATCTTGGTCTTGTCCAATACCGAATAGGCAGGACGGGTGACCGGACTTGGGAACTCGTCCGAGTGACAAGGTTGCACGTCACAGGCGGTCTGACCGCTGTATTCGGCAATCATCTTGGTGAAGTCGAACCACGAGCAGACACCCTCGTTGGAGAAGTGATAGACACCCGTCTTGCTGTACTTGTCACCCTGCTGGTTGGCATAGTCGGCCAACACGACCTCGATGGCACGCGCTAGGTCGAGCGCATAGGTAGGAGTACCCACCTGGTCGAAGACAACCTTCAGCGCAGGTTTAGTAGCGGTGAGGTTGAGCATGGTCTTGCAGAAGTTCTTGCCAAACTCACTATAGAGCCAAGCGGTGCGGATGATGACATAGTCACAACCCGTGGCCTGAATCTTCTGTTCGCCATGCAACTTAGTCATACCATATACACCCGTCGGCGTACCCTTCTGCTCTTCGCGGCAAGGCACGTTATAGGGCTCTTTACCAAACACATAGTCGGTCGAGATCTGCACTAAGAGGCCATTCACAGCCTTCATGGCCAATGCCAGATTCTCAGGGGCTTCGGCATTAAGTTTCTCGGCCAATGCCTCGTTACTCTCAGCTGCATCTACGTTGGTATAAGCGGCGCAATTGACAATGGCATTGACGCCATTCTGCTGCACCATCTGAAGCACAGCCTCTCTATCTGTGATATCCAGATAGGTGGTTTCCAAACCCTCCACCTGATTCACGTCGGTGAAGATAAATGTATCTTTTGAAGTCTGAGCCACCAGTCGCATCTCATTGCCTAACTGGCCATTGGCTCCTGTTACAAGAATAGTCATAATATATAAAAAGAAAGACAGACTACGACCCCCTCCCAGCCTCCCCGAGGGGAGGTGTTGGCCTACGGGTCAAAAAAGTTTGCAATATAACGCCCCCTCAACCTCCCCAAGAGGAGGAACGACCTAAGGGGCAAAAATTAATGTCTGCAGGGGCAAATCCTCCCCCTCGGGGGAGTTAGAGGGGGGTCTTGGGTCTTGCGATTTAATAGAGTTTATCCTCAATCTTAAAATCAAACTCTGTGAGTTCGCCCAAGCACTTGTGCTTCAAGTCCTTGTCGCTCAGGATGGCATCCTTTACAGGGATGCGCCAGTCAATGCCGAGGCTCTCGTCCTTGATGTTGATGCCGCCATCGGCCTCAGGATGATAGAACTCGTCGCACTTGTACTGGAAGACAGCCGTCTCCGACAGCACAGCGAACCCATGAGCAAATCCCCTGGGGATGAAGAACTGACGATGATTCTCCTCGGTCAGTTCCACGGCTACGTGTTGACCGAAAGTGGGGCTACCCTTACGGATATCGACCGCTACGTCCAACACGGCACCACGCACGCACCGCACTAACTTGCTCTGCGTATAGGGCATACGCTGATAGTGCAAACCGCGCATCACGCCATAGGAGGACATCGACTCGTTGTCCTGCACGAAGTTTACTTTGTGTCCGAGCAGAGGTACCACCTTCTCGTCAAACTCGCGTTGAGAAAACGACTCAAAGAAGTACCCACGAGCATCCTTAAATACTCTTGGTTCAATAATCAATACGCCTGGAATGGCTGTTTCTATTATATCCATAGTTTATTTATTACTTTCTTTTCGAGGTTTTGAGGTTTTGAGGTTGTAAGGTTTTGAGGTAATATACCTTACTCAAGACTTTGGGGAAGTAAAAAGGAGTTAATGGGAGTTATCGCTTCGCTCTTGTAGTTAACGGACGTTACTAAAGGGCTTCCGATAACTAAACCTTTCGTCAGTCAACTCCTATAATCTACCGTTAACTACATGAAATTAACTTCCTTATTGGACTTGCGAAACATAAGTACCTCACAAGCAAAGCGACCTTATAACCTTACAACCTTACAACCTACTTCTTTATCTTTATCCGATGATGGAACCATAGGGCAAGCACTATCTGAACACTCTGGTTGGCCGATGTCTCGAACGTGTCGGCCTTCGTATTGGGGAACATGTCGCCCAAGCCGAAGTAGTAGCGACCTTGCACCTGGAGGCTCAATTGGCGGGAGAACTTGAATTCATAGCCGAGGCCCGCCTGAATGCCGTAATCCAACTTCTGCGACACCTTCATGTCGTGGTGGGCATACCCATGTTCGGCTTTCGACAAGTCGAACGTCGCGTCCAGATTATCCTTAGAACTGTCCGACAGGTAATAGCCCAGTTTCGGACCTAAATCCAACGCCACCTCATTCTTCTTGCCCAGATTGAAATAGATATGCGCCATCAAAGGCATCTCCAGATAGGTCAAGGTACGCTCGAAGCGATATTCCGAAGCGCTGTCGTACCGATCCTTGATGCCACGGCGCGTCAAGAGCAGTTCGCCTTGCAAACCGAAGAACTTCTCTTCGATATAACGCACTCCGACACCTGCCACATAGCCGACCGACTTGTCCTGCGTGACCGATGGATAGAAGGTATAGCTGCTCAAGTTGGAACCGCCCAACACCGCGAATTGCAACTCACGGGGCACCTTCGGTTGCGCCATAGCCACAACGGCATGACCCAACAAGCACAGCAGTATCCAAAGTAACCGTCTGTTCATGACTCGCACCCCTTTATTTGATTTCCAACTTCTCGATGGTTGCCTCCGGCGTGAAGTGCACCAGATACAGACCTCGGTTCATTTGGCAACTGTCGCCCTTTTGCTCGAAGCAGATGGCCGACTGCAACGTCTCGACCGGTTCATCCTCCTCGTCCATGACGCCCAACTTGCCATATTTGCGCAACTGGTCCACCACGTAGTTCGTCACGTCGTAGCCCAACAAACCGTACTTGGGATAGAGCGGCATCAACTCGCGGTTGTACCAGTTCTTGAAGTCGTCGTAGAACTCCTGCACGCTGGGGTCGAACGGATTGATATAGAACTTGGTGAACATCCACACGTTGAGGTCATAGAAATACTCCATGAAGTCGCCGGTGTAAAGCTGCCATTCGGGATAACCCAAAATGGCCACCTTACGGGCCTCGGTGATGTACATGATGGTGTCCGACATCAGGCTGTCCGGCATCTCCGACTCCATGGTCACGGCCGTCGAGACGCTGTTCGAACTATTGGCGTACGATGCTCCGATGTAGTTGGCCATCATCGGATTAGCATCCAGGAAGAGTTTGTTCTTCAAACTGGGGAAGAACCGGCGCAAAGCATCACGCTGCGGTGTCTCCAGGATGTAAAGCACATGCTGGTCGGCCAAGTTGAGTGCCGAGTCCATACAGACCACCGAGTAGGGTTCGTTGTAGATATACTGGTCATAACTGCGACCCACGCTGTCCATCGCGGCTTGCAGGAAAGCGGGGAACGGGTCGAGCTGCTCCTGGAAGAGGCTATCCTTCACAAAGACAAAACGATAGGTACCGAACTGGTCGAGCAACGTCTCGGCCAACTGGGGGTACAACGACGACTTGGGGGTGGGCAACTGAAACAGATGAGGGTAGTGCTCCACCAAGTCACGGCAGAAGGTAAACGGACTCACCACGGGGATGCCGTGTGCCTCGCCGAACAGCGCCACCTGTGCCACCTGCTGTGCATCGATCGGAGCGATGATGGCCTGAGCGTTGAGCAAAGTGGTATCGGTCAGAATATCCTCCATCGGGCGGGAACCGGCATCGTAGGCCGTCACCGCAATATGGGCATCCTGCTGTTGCCACTGCTTGACGGCCAACAACAGACCCTCGTAGAACTCCACGCTACGCATCTGCAACTTGTCCTCCGAGAAGGTGTTGGAAGCCAGGTTGAAAGGCAGGATAACCGCAATCGTCAACTTGCGGTTGGGGTCAAGGGGGAGTACAGAATCCACCGGCTGCAAGACGGCTTTGACCAGGGAGTCAATATTCTCGGTGGCTTGCAACGCCCCAGCTGCATTGGCATCGTCCGAG
>CACYQQ010000044.1 GCA_902776605.1 uncultured Bacteroidales bacterium
CATACTGCTATTTCCCAAAGAAACCGGCTATTAATGTTATCAAATCATTTGATAATCAGCCATCTTTATTTTGAAATAAATTCGTCGAACTCACGTTAATTTTAGGGGAGCTGCAGGGAAGCTGACTGGGAGCTGGAGCCGTGCTGCTGACCAGCTGAGCGTGTGGTGAGCGGTAGGACAGCGTGTGGAGATAAGCAGGTGTTTGTTAAGCCGAACGGGAGAAAAAAAGGCCCCCACGGGAGTGTTTCGATGTCGAAATGCTGGCCGTGGGGGGATTGATGTATTCCGTTTCTCTGCGACGTGCAGGGAAGGTGTGTGGAGCAAGGAGAGTGCGCCAATGGGGAGGAAGATGGTGAGAGGACTTATTCGCCCAATACTTTCTTGATTTTGGCGATGAAGGTAGCGTCTGGAATCAAGTCGTTATAGTTGGGAGCGAGGTCGGTCACCTTCTTCCAGATGGCTTTGGCCTCTTGCGTCTTGCCTTGTTCGAGGAGCAGTTCTCCGTGATTGCATTGGGCATAGAGATAGACCACGATGGCAGTTCCTTTCTGAAGGTTGTAGGCATGTTCAACCTCCTTGAGACATTGTTTGTCCAGTTCTACACATTCGTCATATCGTTTTTGGCAAAGGTAAACCATCATGATGTTGACGCGTGTGCGAACCATATCCGTGACGTAGGTATCGTAGTATTTCTGGCAGAGAGTCTCCAGCAGGCTCAGAGATTCGTTCAGGTATTGGAGAGCCTCATCGTACTTCTTCAGGGTGTAGTTCAGGTAGCCGATGTTGTTGAGCTGGGTGGCATAGCAGAGCTGCGATTGGTCGCTGCCGTCCTGACGTAACTTGTTGTAGAGGGCAAGAGCCTCCTTCATGGTTGTCATCGACTTGTCGAAATCTTTCTGAAAACAGTAGGTCACGGCCAATGCGTTGACGGCATTGGAGTAGTAGAAGAGGATGAGTTGCGGTTTCTTCTGGTAGAGCACCTTCCATTGTTCGATGGATTTGAGCTGCCATTTCTCGGCTTCGGCATATTCTCCTGTATTTTGGTATATGGTACCCCGTAGCCCTAAGGCAAAGGCGTAAGTGAGCAAGGTGTTTTGGTCTTTTTCGTCAAGATGCGATTCGGCATATTCCACCAGTTCCTGCGAGAGGGCCAAGGCGTTGTCGTATTCTCCTTGCGACACGTAGAGGCAGCAGAGGTTGTTGCGCGCCGAAGAGCGGTTGCGGTCGATGTCTGGGTCGCTGATACCCAAGGCATTGATGCTGTCGCATACTTGGGCGGCTCGGGTGTAGGTGGCTTTCGCCTCTTCGGTGCGACCCAGAATCTCCATCATGAGACCGCGGCTGGAGAAGAGTCCACAGTAGTTGACGTAGTCGAGTGTGCTACGCTCTGAGGTGATTTGTTCGAAGAGTTCGATGGCCTGTTGGTTGTGTTCCAAAGCCTCGTTGTACTGTCCCAGTTGGTAGAGCGCATCGCCCAGCGATTTCTCTCCCATAGCGCGTTGACTGATAGTGAGATTGGGAATAGACAGATAATGGTTGATGTGCTTGATGGCCTTGTCGTACTTGCGAGCCATGATGAAGAAGTTGGCGCTGTTGAGCACCACGGTGGGGCGATGGCTTAATTGTGTGGCGACATTGTCGTAGAGTTCGGTCACGCGTTCCAGATTGGCTTCGCCGCCTGCCATGCCAAGCAGGTCTATCTGGTTGAGAATCATGGCGTAGAGCTTCGACTCCTGCTCCTCAATCTCTTGTTTCTTCTTCTCGAGGGCCGAGATGGCGTCATCGACGGTGCTCTTCTGTTTGGCCAATTCCTCCATTTGGGTCAACAGCCCCATCTTGTCGTAGGCCTCGATGGCCTCCTGAATCTTGCCTTCCTGCACTAGGGAGACAATCTCTTTCTCCTTGTCCGAGAGTTCGCCTAGGTCGATGCGGGCAAAGCGGTCGATGTAGGTGTCGAGGTCGTCCAACTGGTCCTCGTATTTGTTCTGTAACTCCTTGATTTTCTGTTCGTATTCGGCTTGTTGCATCTTGCCCTGCCGGAGCAACTCCTTCAACTGGGCCTCGGCTTTTGCCTCCTGTCGGGCATAGCTCTCGCTGGCAATGGCATTGTACTTGTCCTTGAGCGCCTTGAAGAACTCACTCTTGCACAACACAATCGTGAAGGGACTGTCATCGCTGGCGATGCGCCATGCCTCGATAGCCTCTTTGTTGAACACTTCGAAACCTAACTTGTTGATTTCCTTGACTTCGACTTGGTCGCCGCGCTTCAAGGTGCGGAAGTTGAGTTCAAACTTGCCCTGCTTGTCCGTTTGGGTGCGGCTGGCATTGCGCACCGAGATTTCCACTTCGGACAACGGCTTCTTTTGGGCGGTACCGTTGTATTCCTTTACAAAACCATGTTGTACGGATTGAGCCGATAAAGTCAATGAGATGGTGGTGAGTAATAGTGTAGAGAGTAGTCTTTTCATAGCAATAGGGTATTTAGTCATCAGTAGTTGGTGCAAAGATAGGGAAACTTTCGGACCTCTGCAATTATTTGTGCAGAAAAATGGCGTTTTATGTCTTTCACCGAGGGTAATGCAGTGAAAATGAGTCTTTTTCAACACCGAATGAAACGAAATTAAACAAATAAATGTTGTGTCGCTCGATTTTTAATTAACCACTCTACACTAAATTTTACGAATTAACAATTCTTTCGTCTTTATTCGGTTCCATTCGGTGATAAGTTTTTTAGTGTTCATTCGTGTCTTTCGTGGTTATTATATTCTCCGTTAATTGAAGAGAATTGTTTTAGTTTCATTCGTTCAATTCGGTGTTTTTATAGTGGTTGTTGGCGTTATCTTTCGAGGGCAGAGAGCACGAGCGAGAGGCTGAGCAAGAGGGTGAGTACCAACATGTTGATGCTGGTGGAGGCCAGACAGGAGTTGAGCGCCCGACCCGCATGGATCTTGTGCATCCGACGGTTGGTGCGGGTGTTCATGAAAAAATAGACGACTCCGGCGATGTCCAAACCCCATGAGGCAAAACGCGATTCGACGTTCATCCAGTTGTCCAAGTGGAAGCAAAGGAGGCAGACAGCAACGCCGATACATAGGTGAAGGTCCAAGGCAAAGGTTTCGCCGAAGCGGACGACGATGGTCTTCTTACCCGACAGGCGGTCCTGGTCGCGGTCGCGGTAGTTGTTGACAATCAGCAAGGTATCGATGGTCAATCCACAGATGAGGCTCAACAGGACGACTGCACAATCCAAGGTGAAAGTGAGGAGATAATAGGTGCCGCAGGTGGGCACGAAACCAAAGAAGACCAGTACCAGGATGTCGCCCCAACCCAGGTAGGAGAGGCGGGTGGTATAGAGGAAAGCGAACAGGACGCAAAGGGCGCCGATGACGACAAATTCGAGGCCGCGGAAGGGCAGTTGTTGCCACACCATGCCGACGGTGAGCAGGCCCACCAAGCAAGCTAACACGGTGACAATCAGGATGCCACGTTGCATCTGCTGGGGAGTAATCCACCCTTGTGCACAGGCTCTTTCGGGTCCCAGACGGTCCTCGCGGTCGGTGCCTTTCTTGAAGTCGTACAGGTCGTTGATGAAGTTGGCATCCACTTGCATCAGGAAAGCAAACAACAGACATCCTGCCCAAAGGAACCAGGAGATGCCAAAACCTTGTTGACTGACGGCCAACGCACCACCTGCCAGTACCGGCAGGGCTGCCCCGGTCAACGTCTTGGGGCGAGCGGCTAAAATCCAGTGAGAAAGAGACATAGTTGAGAAAGGGGAGTAAAAGGGGAGGGGACTCTCCCCGACCCTCCCTATGAGGGAGGGAGAAAAAGAAATTACAAAAGAAGTTAAAGAGACGTTTGTTATTCTGGGCGAAAAATAATAACACGAAGTATTAACACCGTAGGTATTAACATGAGCGCAGCGAATATTAACACGACAGTATTACCGTTTACCGGCCCTTCGTGCCGGTAAACATCCGGCAGAGCCCCAGGGTGAAGCTCTTGGCTTCAACCTGTTGGAAACCAGCTTCCTGCAACATGGCACAGATGGCAGCCGGCTTGGGGAAGTGGAGCACCGAGTTGGGGAGGTACTTGTAGGCCCCACGGTTGCCGGAAATGAGTCCGCCGAAGAAGGGGAGGACGTACAGGAAATAGAGTTTGTACAGCGCCAGAAGGAGGGGGTTGGAGGGTACGGAGAGTTCCAACACACACACCATGCCGCCCGGTCGGATGACGCGGTGCATCTCGTTGAGTCCCTTTTGGAGGTGTTCGAAGTTGCGGACACCGAACGCCACGCTGACAGCATCGACGCTGTTGTCGTCCATATGTAACTGCTCACTATCGTCCAAGCGGAGTTCGATGTTGAGCCCCAAGGCTTTCACCTTCTGGCGGCCCACTTCGAGCATGCCCTCCGAGATGTCGGCGCCAATGACCGTCGGTACTCCAGCCTGGGCAATGGCGATGGCGAAGTCGCCGGTGCCGCAAGCAATGTCCAATACCGTCTGGGGATGGTTGCTCACGATGCGGCGCACCGCCTTCCGTCGCCAACTCTTATCTACGTTGAGCGAGAGAATGTGGTTCAGTTTGTCGTATGTCGGCGCAATGTCGTTGAAGAGATTGACGATGAAATTCTTTTGAGCCATAAAAGGGATTAAGGGATTTACTATTTCGGTATTTACTATTTGGTCATTTATATTTACTATTTTAGTATTTACTATTTAGTAATTTATTGGACCATTTAGTAATTTATTGGACCATAAAATGGATTTACTATTTTAGTATTTACTATTTGGTCATTTATTGGACCATTTAGAGAATGAGAGGAAAACGGATATCTATTGATTTTTCAATTTTCAACTCTCAACTCTCAATTTTCAATTGGGAAACCAAGTTCTCCCGTGCAAAGTTACTCATTTTCGATGGGATAGGCAAGGAGAGGGAGTTATTTTTCGACCGAAAGGGGGTGAGGCGGGGTGTCTGTCTCACTTTTAAAAGGTTTATGTAACAATTGGAGAGAGTCAAGTTGCATAGCCATATTATTTTGTTATAAAAAGAGGAAGTCCATTTGGCAGAAAAACAATAACTTTGCACAGTCAAAATCATGCGATGAAAAAACAATCCATGAGAAGCCAATAATTCATGAAACAAACACCCGAAAAAGTATGAAGAAAAACCTCTTTCCCTTGTTGCTCCTCGGAGCTTCCATGACCTGTCCCACCTGGATGTCGGGACAAGAGTTGTTGCCTTATCAGAACCCCGAACTGACTCCGTTGCAGAGAGCACATGACCTCTGTCAGCGTCTTACGTTGGAGGAAAAGTCGCTCCTCATGCTCGATGATTCGCCTGCCATCCCCCGTCTGGGTATCAAGAACTTCAACTGGTGGAGCGAGGCGTTGCATGGTGTTGCCAATCAGGGCAATGTGACGGTCTATCCCGAACCTATCGGCATGGCCGCTTCGTTCAACGACGAACTGGTTTATCAGGTCTTCACCGAGACCAGCGACGAGGCCCGTGCCGCCTACAACGAATGGATCCGTACGGGGCACAAGGACCAACGCTTTCACTCTCTGTCGTTCTGGACACCGAATGTCAACATCTTCCGTGACCCACGTTGGGGTCGTGGACAGGAGACCTATGGTGAGGACCCATATCTCACTTCCCGTATGGGTGTGCAGGTCGTCAAGGGTCTGCAAGGGCCTGCCGATACCAAATATCGCAAACTCTATGCCTGCGCCAAGCACTATGCCATTCATAGCGGTCCGGAGTGGGGTCGTCACGTCGATAATATAAATAATGTATCGCCCCGCGACCTCTGGGAGACCTATATGCCTGCCTTCAAGGCCTGTGTGCAGAAGGGCGATGTGCGTGAGGTGATGTGTGCCTACCAGCGTTGGGACGATGAACCCTGTTGTGCCAACACCCGATTGTTGCAACGTATCCTTCGCGAACAATGGGGATTCAAGTATATGGTGGTGTCCGACTGCGGTGCCGTAACCGACTTCTGGACCACCCACAAGACCTCTTCGACGCCTGCTCATGCCGCTGCCAAGGGTGTCTTGGCCGGTACCGATGTGGAGTGCGGTTACGACTATGGTTACAAGCGATTGCCCGAAGCCGTTCAGGCAGGGTTGGTCAACGAGGAGGAGGTCAACGAGAAGGTCATCCGTCTGCTCTGCGGCCGATTCGAGTTGGGCGAGATGGACGACCCGGCTCTGGTACAATGGTCTAAACTGGGTCCTGAGCTGTTGAACAGCAAGCAACACCAGCAGACCGCCCTCGACATGGCGCGCCAGACCCTCGTGTTGCTCCAGAACCGCGGTGACGTCCTCCCACTCGGCAAGGGCAAGGTGGCTGTGATTGGTCCGAACGCCGATGACGATGTCCTGATGTGGGGCAACTACAACGGCACCCCTAACCAGACCACTACCCTCCTGGAGGGCATTCAGAAGAAGGTGGGCAAGGGTAAGGTGGTCACCTTTAAGGGTTGCGACCTGGTGAACGACAAGCGCCTTGTTTCCTACTATGACCAATGTTCCGCAGATGGCAAAGTGGGGTTCAAGGGCACTTTCTGGAACAATGGCAAGCGGGAGGGTGCTCCTGTCGCCACTCGCCAGCATACCCGTCCCATCAATGTGACCACCTATGGCAACTACGCATTTGCCCCAGGTGTCAACCTGACTGGGTTCTCGGGTCTGTATGAGACCACTTTCCGCCCCAAGCAGACAGGCGAGGTGTTGCTCAATGTGGAGGGTTGCTCTTACTTTGAGGTCTTCGTCGATGGCAAATCCACAGCCCGTCAACGCACTTGGCGCACCACCGACACCCGCACACTCTTCCAAGCCGAGTCGGGCAAGGAGTATAAGATTGAGATCCGTTATGCCCAGGTGGAAAACTGGAATGCCAACCTCCGCGTGGACATCGGTCAGGAGGTGGAAGTCAACTACGACGAACTCATCGCTCAGCTGAAAGGCATCGAGACGGTGGTCTTTGCCGGTGGTATCTCGGCCCGTCTGGAGGGTGAGGAGATGCCTATCGACCTGCCCGGTTTCCGTGGTGGCGACCGCACCGACATCGAACTCCCTGCTGTGCAGCGCCGCTTCCTGGCTGCCCTTCACAAGGCAGGCAAGAAGGTCGTCTTTGTCAACTTCTCCGGTTCGGCCATGGCACTTGTGCCAGAGGTCGAGAATTGCGACGCTATCCTCCAGGCGTGGTATCCTGGCGAGCGTGGTGGCGAGGCCATTGCCGATGTGCTCTATGGTGACTACAACCCGCAGGGTAAGCTGCCTATCACGTTCTACAAGAACTTGGCGCAGTTGCCTGACTTCCAGGACTATAACATGAAGGGACGTACCTACCGTTATATGACCGAGAAACCGCTCTTCCCCTTCGGCTTCGGCCTCAGCTACACCCGCTTCAACATCGGCGTGGCTCAGATGGAACGTGCCGGCAAGGGCGTGACATTGACCATCCCAGTCGAGAATGTCGGCAAACGCACGGGCACGGAGGTGGTGCAGGTCTATCTACGTCGCTCGGGTGACACCCAAGGGCCTGTCAAGACCCTGCGCGGTTATGCCCGCGTCACCCTCAAAGCCGGTGAGAGTCAGCAGGTTCGCATCACCTTGAGTGAAGAGGAACTGGAGACTTTCGACCCATCGACCAACGCCATGCGCGTCCTGCCTGGTCAATACGAAATCTTCTATGGCACCTCGTCGGCCGACACCGACCTCAAGTGCGTGGACGTAACTATTTAATTTAAGGAGTTAATGGGAGTTATCGGAAGTTATCACTTCGTTCAGGGAGTTAACGGACGATACAAACAATGGAAATTGAAAATTGAAAAGTCTCTCTATTCCTATTTCCATTCAATATAACAGGCATTAGCGCCAAAGGCTTTTAGCGTGCGAAGCACTATTAGCGACTCGAAGAGTCTATTAGCCCATCTGTTCTATTGTCCGTTAACTCCAGCTAACTCCTATTAACTCCAAAAGAATCCTCAAAACCTAAAATTTTCATCAATGAAAAGTGCATACACACTCGTAGCAAGTCTCTTGTTATTTGCCTTTGGTGCCACAACGGCATCACGGGCAGAAATCCATTTCCGCCTGGAGGGTAACATCGGTCAAGATGTGACCGACACGCTCGAAGTCTTTGATGAGATGTTTTGGGAAAATGGAGGCGGTATCTCCATCGGTACGCTTTATATCAATCATGGTGAGATTGTCCCCTTTACGGGCACGCTTCCAAAAACTGCGACAATCTTTGCTTCCGATGAGCATCTCAAGGACACCCGAGGATTGAGTATGATTGTTTTGACCGAGGGAACGACGCACCTTGAAGGGAAACTCAACGAATACGGTAACCATGTCATCATTCAGTCGGGCAACCCATTGGCCGAAGCCATGACTTGGATGAATGAGGAGCGAACCCGCGGAATTGAGCGTTTGTTTTATCTGAATGGCAGCCTTGGTGTTCCAGTAACGACGGCGTTGGCCGTCGCTGACGATAGTTCTGCGATGCGCATTATGACGGCTCATGGCAACGACATTGTCGGTGCAAAATATCAAAAGCATTTTGCCGATAAAATCCAGCAATATTCACCGTATCGCGGACTTGAACTGCTGGACATGCTCAATCCGGAGTTTCTTGCAAGGTCGCCATGGCTTCAAGAAAGGAGAGAGAAAATGATGGGATTGGTGGCCCCGACTTCGGAGGGCATGATGTACAGAGACTTCGCCGTGGAGCAAGACGGCAAGACGATACATTTGAGTGACTATGTAGGTCATGGCAAATATGTGCTCGTCGATTTTTGGGCATCTTGGCTACCCGAAGAGGTGCCGAACGTCGTTGCTGCCTACAAGAAATACAAGCGCAAAGGGCTACAGGTCGTAGGTGCCGCCATCGGTGAGCCTGCTGAACGTTCCATCGAATATGTCAGCAAGAATCAAATCCCCTATCCACAGATGTATGGCGTCAAAGAGGAGTCTCAGAATCTTTACGGTGTCCTTGGCCAACATCTCATCCTATTCGGTCCCGATGGCAGAATCGTTGCTCGCGGACATGACCTGAGTGGGAAAATCGGCCAAAAACTGGAGGAGATTTTTAAATAATATAATGAAATAAACAATCAATAATCAAAAAGGCTCGCTCGGAGGAAGAAAGTCCACCCAGCGAGAGAAAGTAAACAAAACATGAACAAAACAACATTACTCGTGCCGTTCCTATTGCTGGGCGCAGTGGCGGCGCAAGGCCAGAACCCCATCATCGGTGGACAGTTCTCGGCCGACCCAACTGCCAGGGTCTTTGACGGGCGGCTCTACCTCTACCCGTCACACGACATTCATCCATCGGCCAATCCGAATCAGAAGCAGGATTGGTTCTGCATGGCAGATTATCATTGTTTCTCGTCGGCCAATCTGACCGAGTGGACAGATCACGGTCGTATCCTTGACCAAACCGAGGTGCCCTGGGGCAACCCAACGGCCTTCTCGATGTGGGCTCCCGATTGCGTGAAGGGCAAAGACGGAAGGTATTATTTCTTCTTTCCCGATGCGCCAGCAGGCCCAGGTCGTGGTTTCGGCGTGGGTGTAGCTGTCAGCGATACTCCTTACGGACCCTTTGTGGCCGAACCAAAACAACTGGAGGGTGTGATGGGCATCGACCCATGTGTGCTTCAAACCAGCAAGGGCGAGAGTTTCCTCTTCTGGGGCGGTGGCAATATCCGTGTTGCCAAGATGAACGACAACCTGTTGGCCTTGGCCGACGAGGAGTTGCAGAACCCTACCGAAGTGCCGTTCCGTATGCCAGGCGCTCCTGCTGCCGACGACAAGAAGTCGGGCAAGAAGGGTAAGAAAGATGCTCCAGCCGAGGCACCCCGCATGATGAAGTTCTACGGTCACAACATCGAGGGATTGCCAGAGGGATTCAAGGAGGGACCCTTTGCCTTCGAGCGCAACGGAAAGTTCTACCTCACCTTCCCTTGGGTGCGTGGCAAGAAAGAGAAGCCCACGGACAATCCGACCGAGACGTTGGCTTATGCCATGAGCGACAACCCGATGGGACCTTACGAGTTCAAGGGCATCATCATGGCCGAGTCGGCAACCGGTTGTTGGACCAACCACCACTCTATTGTCGAGTATCAGGGTCAATGGTACCTCTTCTATCATCACAACGACTATTCCCCACGCTTCGACAAGAACCGTTCGGTATGTTGCGACTCGCTCTTCTTCAATGCCGACGGCACTATTCAGGAGGTGAAGCCTACCCGTCGAGGCGTCGGTGTGACCGATGGCCGTGGACAGGTGCAGATGGACCGCTACAGCACCATCGGTGGCGGTGCCAAGATTGCATATATCGACACTACCAACTGCTTCTTGGGCTGGAAGACTATTTTGCCAGCAGGCGGATTTGTCACTTATAGTAATGTGCGTGTGCCCGAAGGCGACTACAAGGTGTGGGTGAGCACCGTCGGTTGGTTTGGTCGCGGACAGGTGCAGACCATCGACAAGACTCCTCTCAAACTCGAGGTATTGCCCCAGAAGAATGGTCTCGCCACCTTGAAACTCTCGAACCCAGCAGGTCAACCACAAGAGGTAGATTGGGTTTCGCTCAACGCGCGTCGCCCCTTGCAACCTGCCACTCGTGGCGGATTGGAGACAGGTGGTTACCGGAACCTCTTTGTCGAAGCTGGATACCCCGCCGAGGAGGTCGAAAAGAAGCTTCAGGAGGTGTTCAACGACGTCTTCCGCAGCAAGAACAAGTGTTACTTTGAGGTTGGCAACGACATGGCCTACATCAGCGACATCAAGAACAAGGATGTCCGCACCGAGGGTATGTCCTACGGTATGATGATTGCCGTCCAGTTTGGTGAGAAGGATATCTTCGACCGCTTGTGGCGTTGGAGCAAGAGGTATATGCAGATGGAGGAGGGTCCGATGAAGGGCTACTTCCGTTGGTCGTGCAAGACCGACGGTACCGCCAATGCGCAAGGCCCTGCTTCGGACGGTGAACTCTACTTCATCACCTCGCTCATCTTTGCTTCCAACCGTTGGGGCAACGACGGCGAAATCAACTACCTCAAGGAGGCTCAATACATTCTCGACCAAGTGCAGCCACGCGAAGTGGAGCAAGAGGTGCGTTGGGGCGAGAATGGTCCGTTGGAGACTCCTCGCAAGGTGAAACGCACTATCTCGTTGATCGATCCTGAATCGAAGCTCATCACCTTCGTGCCTGGTGCCAACTATACCGACCCCTCTTATCACCTGCCAGCCTTCTACGAGGTCTGGGCGCGTTATGCTGAGGATGGTCGTGCCTCCTACTGGCGTGAGTGCGCTCGCAAGAGCCGTGAGTATCTGCACCGCAGTATTCATCCTTTGACTGGTCTCAACCCCGATTGCAACAAGTATGATGGCAGTTCTCTGTTCGACCCGAAAAAGAATGCCAACAACCGTCATCCATGGGCCGGCATGAATACCGCCTTCCGTTACGACTCTTGGCGTGTGCCTATGAACATTGCCCTCGACTATAGTTGGTCTTGTGCCGACCGTGTTTGGCAACAGAACTATGCCCACAAGATTCAGAACTTCCTCTATAGCGAGGGTCTGACCACCTTCGTGGATCAATACAACGTGGATGGCACCAAGCCCGAACGACTCTATCGTGCCGGCGACTTCCCCGAGAAGTTACGTCACTCGGTCGGCTTCGTGGCAACGGCAGCCGCTGCCTCTATCTGTTGCTCGCATCCAATCAGTTACGAGTTTATCGACCACCTCTGGACCATGCCTCACCAGCCAGAGCCCGACGGTTTCTTCGATGCCTACTATGATGGTCTGTTGCGCCTCTTCGCCTTCATGCACTTGAGTGGTCACTACCGTGTCATCGAACGTACTCCACAGTTGCCTACTTACCTCAAACCTGTTGAGGGTGCCTATGCCCAAACGGATGAAGAGGGCTTCGTGCGTCGCTGGTTGATTCATGATCCAATCGACAAACCGAACCGCTCGAACACCGTCTTCGTCGATAGTTACTTGCGAGAGACTTTCCCTGCTCCTATCGAGTGGAAGAAAAAGGACAAGGCATGGCATGGCTTTGATAGTCAGCTCTATAATGTCAAGTTGTACCGCTATTCGACTTGCACCGGTCAGCAGAAGTATGGTGTCATCTTCTGGGTGATTACCGTCATTGAGTGCGATGAGGAGTTGAAGGATGTGCGTCTGGCCATCGGATCGAACTCTGCCTCCATGTGGTGGGTCGATGGACAGGAGGCAGCTATCCTTTCTGGCGACCGTCGTATGGTGCGTGACGATGCCGTTTCACGCCGTCTCACTTTGCACAAGGGCAAGAACGTCGTCACGGGTGCCATCATCAATGGTCCTGGCATGAGCGACTTCTGCGTGCGTCTGATAGATGATCAATTCCAACCAATCAAAAATGTCAAGATATGTTTACCATTATAAAAGAGCAGTTTAGGGAATCTACTATCGGCCTGAAAGCAGCCCTGCTCGCCGCAATTTCAATTTTCAATTTTCAATTATCGAATGCCCAGTCGGGAGCCCCCTGGATACACGATCCATCGACTCTGGCCTACTGTGATGGCAAGTGGTACACCTTCGGTACCGGTGGCGGAGGCCTTATCTCGGAGGATGGTTGGAACTGGCACGGTGGTGCCATCCGTCCTGGTGGAGGTGCTGCTCCTGATGTCGTCAAAATTGGCAACCGTTACCTCGTATCGTTCAGCGGTACAGGCGGTGGCTTGGGTGGCGGTCACAACGGTCGCATCCTCACCATGTGGAACAAGACGCTCGACCCCACTTCCGAGAATTTCCACTACACCGAGGCGCAGGAGGTGGTTGCCTCCGACGGTGACGAGGATAACGATGCCATCGACCCAGGCCTTCTCCTTGACCCTGTAACGGGTCGCCTTTGGGTATCATACGGTACTTACTTCGGTCACATCCGTTTGGTCGAACTTGACCCCGAGACGGGTGGTCGCAAGGACGGTAACAAGATGATTGACATCGCCATCGACTGCGAGGCCACCGACCTCATCTACCGCGATGGCTGGTACTATCTCTTGGGCACGCACGGCACCTGTTGCGACGGTGTGAACTCTACTTACAATATTGTTGTGGGCCGTAGTCGTAGCGTCGAGGGTCCTTACATCGACAACGTCAATCGCCCTATGTTGCAGGGTGGCGGCAAGATGGTCATCAATGCGGGCGACCGCAAGACCGGTCCTGGTCACTTTGGCCGTACCGTCATTGCCGATGGCGTCGAGGTGATGTCTTGCCATTACGAGGCCGACTACGACCTTTCGGGTCGTTCCACTCTCGGCATCCGTCCTTTGCTTTGGGTCAAGGATTGGCCGGTAGCAGGCGACCGCCTTCGCGAAGGTACTTACGAGATTGAGTCGGAGCGTCGTGGTTATGCCTTGGAGTTGGCGGTCGATTTCGTCCGTCAGGAGGTCGCCCGTCAACGTCATTGGGGTCTCGACCCGAACGAAAAGATCAAGAAGTTGCCTGAACAGACGCTCGCCGATGTGCAGCAGGGTTGGCCACAAGGCGATATCGCTGTCCGTGCAGGCGACTATATGTTCCGTCCTCACCAGAAGTGGACCATCACCGCTGTGCCCGAGGCGGGCGGTTATCTGAGCAACCCATACTTCAAGATCACCATTGCCGGTACCAACCGCGCTCTGTCTGTCTCGGAGGATTGCGAACTCACCACGGTAGCCGAATACACGGGTGCCCAGGAACAGCTCTGGCGCATTGAACAATGTACCGATGGCACGTTCCGCATCATGCCGAAGCGCCTGCCCGGTTCGGCTGCCGACAATACGGAATATGTCCTTTATTCCGTTGCCGACAGTACCCCCATCCTGGCGAAGTGGGACTTCCAGTCGGACAACTCCAAGTGGAAGTTGAAAAACGCTGCACAATAACCCATTTCTAACTTAATTTATAATCAACGGTCACCGACAATCGCTGTCGGTGACCGTTTCTTTTGGGTTCTTCAATTACTTGTGATACGCCCCATTATGAGAATGAGGTGCCGTTTGAGGTGCCAGAGGGATGGGAGTGGACAACATTAGGCGAATTATGTTCGTTTCTTTCTCGAGGAAAATCTCCAAAGTATTCAGAGGAAAAAAAATATCCTGTGTTTGCTCAAAAATGTAATTTGTATGATGGAGATATTTCACTGGAGAAGGCTCGTTTCTTAGATCCTGAAACGATTAGTAAATGGAGTGATGAATACAAATTAATTGATGGTGATATTCTTGTGAATTCTACAGGAACAGGAACTGTGGGAAGAACAAGATTATTTC
>CACYQQ010000045.1 GCA_902776605.1 uncultured Bacteroidales bacterium
GTGCCGAAGCTGTTGTCCTCGACGGTGCCGCCCCAGTTGGTGTTGACCATGCGTGGACGCTGTTCCTGTGGACCAATGCCGTCCATCCAGTGATACTCGTCGGCAAAACAGCCTCCTGGCCAACGCATGACAGGAACTTCGAGTTCCTTCAACGCCTCGAAGACATCCTTGCGGTAACCTTCGATGTTCGGAATCTTGGAATCCTTGCCGACCCAGATGCCACCATAAATGCAGCGACCTAAGTGCTCGGCGAACTGACCATAAATCTCTTTGGGAATGATGTTCTCGGCCTTGTCAGGATGCAAGGTGAGTTGTACGTCCTGTGCAGAAACCGTACAGATAGCAGCAAAAGAAAGAATGCTGGAAATAAGGATGTTTTTCTTTTCCATAATGTTTGTTAAAGCATAAAATCCCCTTCTCTGCTAAGCAGGGAAGAGGATTATCGGGTTATTCATATTGTACGATGAAGTACATAGGTATATTCATAGTTGACAATTGTTAGTTGACAATTGGCAGAGATGTCTCCTGCGGTCTTATTTCTTGAAGACATAGACTTGGAAAGCCTTGGCTGGAACCGAAAGTACG
Organism: uncultured Bacteroidales bacterium; assembly: GCA_902776605.1. Lineage (GTDB taxonomy): Bacteria > Bacteroidota > Bacteroidia > Bacteroidales > UBA3663 > Liminaster. The sequence continues at coordinate 586 of CACYQQ010000045.1, forward strand.
TTGACGTCGTTGCTCAGGATCTCCGTCTTTGGAGCAATCTTCAATGGATCGTCCAACGAGTTCTCGGCATCCATCTGGTAGGAAGAGAGGGTAATCATCTCGACCTCCTTGTACCCTGCCTTGATGTCCTTTGCCTTGCCCGTCCAGTTCAAGCGGATGGATTGGTTATCGTTGCTCACGTTAGCTACCTTGAGGATGACGGCGTTCATCGTCTTGTCGAAACAAGCGGTGGCGAAGAGTCCGTCTTGATCGTCTTGACCTGCCAAAGGCTTCTGGTTCATAGTGCAAGAGAGCACGTTGGTACCCTTATAGACGCTATATAATTGCTGAACGAAGTAACTGCAAGTCTTGAACATATTGGTGTTGTCGTACCAGATCATGTCTGGACGCCACTGCCAACCCTTGACGTGAGCAAAGAGAGGAGCGTAGGTGCACATGTGGACGATGTCGGCATTGCGCTCGAAGCCGGTCATGAAAGCAGCCTCGTAAAGCGAGGTCTCGAAGTGGTTCCACTTCTTGCCTTTGCCGTGGCAAGCATACTCGCCAGCGAAGATTTTTGGCCCCTTGCGGTCGTAGTTGTCGTAACGTAACGCACCGCAGTTCAGGAGCTTACCGTCACGATCTTTGGCCTTGCCCAGGAACCATTCCTCATTGCGATAGTAGTGCTCGTCGTAGAGGTCAACGCCCAACTCCTTCATGCGAGGCTGGAGCATGTCGAATTTCCAACCCTCTGAGTCAGGGCCTGTGGTACCGATGTACTTGATCTCGGGATGCTTCTTGGAGAGCACCTCCATGAACTTCTTGAGGCGGCTGGTGAAGACAGGATTGTCCTTTTCGTCCCACTGCTCGTTGCCTACGCCGAGATAGTGCAGGTTGAATGGTGCAGGGTGACCCATGTCGGCACGAACCTTGCCCCAAGTAGTGTTGACGTCGCCATTGGCAAACTCGATGAGGTCCAACGCATCTTGAATATAGGGGTCGAGGTCTTCAACAGCAACATGTACTTGCTTCTCGTTCCGGATGTCGTTCTGGTACTGGCAAGAGAGACCGCAACTGATGACGGGCAATGCCTCGCAACCGAAGTCCTCGCACAACTGGAAGTACTCGAAGAAACCGAGTCCGTAGCTCTGATAATAGTCAGGGAAATAGCGCTTGGTGAAAGTGTAGTGCCAACGGTTCTCGTTCAATGGACGGTTTTCGACAGGACCGACGGTGTTCTTCCATTGATAACGTGTTTCGAGGTCAGTACCCTCGACGATACAACCGCCAGGGAAACGGAATACGCCTGGTTTCAAGTCGGCCAATGCCTGTGCCAAATCCTTGCGCATACCATTCTCGCGACCCTTCCAGGTATCGACAGGGAAGAGGCTGACGTGCTCCAGATCGGTAGTCACCTTGGCATCGCCCCATACACGGAGATGTGCTTCGCCAAAGGAACGACGTGGTTTGAGAACGGCGGTATATTTCTTCCATTCCTTACCGCTCACTTCGATGCCGGCATTGCCCAATTTCTGATCTTCGCCCATGGTAGCATTCTCTACCAGGTCAATCCAAATCTTGGACTTACCACCATCAGGAACGCGTGCCCAGACCGAGAAACGATATTCCTCGCCGCCCTTCAAGCCCATGCCGAAGAAGCCACGGTTCTCAATCATCGTGTGCTTGTGTGCGTGACCGGCTGGTTCCAGACGTACGTAATGTGGATTCTTGTCAAATGGACCGTCGGCAAGCACGGAAACCTTGCCCGAAACGTCCCAACCGGCTAAATGGTTCGGAAACTCGAAGGAGCGGTTGATAACCAATTCTGCATACAAGCCACCGTCGGCGGCGTAGTTGATGTCCTCGAAGAAGATGCCGTACATGGTCTTCTGTATTGGAGCACCCATTTTGCTGACATTGATTTCGAAATTGTGTTCAGCGGCCATACCCATTGTCGCCAACATGGCAGCCAAACCTAAGGTAACTATTTTTTTCATAAGCTAATATGTGAATGATTATCTTTATCTTAAAAGTAAGGACGGGGAGTGAAAGCGAAGAGAAAGGGGAGAGAACGAGACAGTTGAAGTATAACCAGAGTCTCTTGTTCCCATTTGTTTATGCCTCTTCCTCAAAGAATATCTCCTCGGGATATTCAATCTCCTCCAGGAAGAGACCCTTGGCGGGAACGGAATCTCCTGCCGTACAACGGTTTTTCTGTTCGATGACCTGTGCAAACTCCTGAATAGTCATGCGGTGACGCCCCACCTGAATCAAGGTACCCACGATGGCGCGCACCATGTTACGGAGGAAGCGGTCGGCCTTGATGGTGAAGACATAGTCATATTCCCACCCTTCGACCGTCTGCTCGGCAGGTCGTGCTGTCCAATAGGCCTCCATGATCTTACAGTTGTTGGTCTTGGTATCAGTGTGCAGCTTGCTGAACGACGTGAAGTCCTCGTAGCAGAAGAGTTTGGCACAGGCATGGTTCATCATTTCGATGTCTAATGGTTCGTACATCCGCATCACGAAGTCGCGGTTGTAGAGCGCCTTGTGCGTGGTGATGTAGTAACGGTATGTGCGCGAGATAGGTGAGAATCGGGCATGTGCCTCGTCGCGGACGGGGATGATTTTCTGAATCACAATGTCCGCAGGAAGCACTTGGTTCAACTTGAATGTCAGCGTCTTGAGTTCTTCAGCCGACAGTTCCAGTGGGGAGCTTGTATTGCTCTCTGTCCCTATCTCTGTAGCGCTTTCCGTAGATACTGCTTCCGACCGTACTTCCGTGTTGTCGGCTTTCTCTACAGGGGTTGCTGCGGTCAACTCTTCTGCCTCTTCCGGCTCGCGTACTGCCTGATTCTCCGTGAGGGCGAAGTGTGCCACCATTTGCGAGGCATGAACCCCCGCATCGGTGCGACCTGCCCCCACAATGAATATCTGCCGGCGAAGGAGCATCGAGAGTTTTTGCTCGATGGTCTCTTGCACCGTCACGGCGTCCGGCTGAGTCTGCCAGCCGTGGTAGTTCGTTCCGTCGTACTGTAGGTAGATGAAATATTTCATGAGATTAAATATTAAATACTAAATAGTAAATATTTGATTGTTGGTAATTTAATATTTAATATTTATTATTTCGCGAAAGTCGTATTATTTCACGAAAACTCGCTATCACGCGAGTTTTCGTGCACCGTCGCCAATCACGACTGGAATGACGATAGGCTGTTTGCCGTATTTGGCCTCGAACTTCTTGACCGCAGTGGCGGTGAACTTGTCATAGAGGCTGTCCTTCACCAGGTTGATGGTGCAACCGCCGAAGCCGCCACCCATGATGCGCGAACCGGTCACGCCGCACTCCTTGGCGATGTCGTTGAGGAAGTCCAACTCCTCGCAGCTCACCTCGTAGTCCTTGCTCAGGCCCTGGTGGGTCTCGTACATTTTCTTGCCAACCGTCTCGTAGTCACCCTTTTCGAGCGCCTCGCAAACGGCCAATACGCGGTCTTTCTCGCCCATGACGAACTCAGCTCGGCGGATATCTACCTCCGAGCAGTCGCTCTTCACGCCCTCAATCTGTTCCCAGGTGCAGTCACGCAGGGTCTCGGCCTTGGTGCCATACTTCTTGTTGATAGCAGCAACGACGTTCTCGCAGCTCTTGCGGCGGTCGTTATAAGGCGAGCCGACCAACTCGTGCTTCACGCAGCTGTTGATGAGCACCAACTTGTAGCCCTTGGGGTTGAATGGGAAATATTCAAATTCGCCACTTTGGCAGTCCAGACGCATCAGTTTGCCGGCCTGACCATGCACGCTGGCGAACTGGTCCATGATGCCGCAGTTCAGACCCAGATAGAGGTGCTCGGTGGCTTGGCCTACCTTGGCCAACTCCATCTTGCTCACCTTGTTACCACCAAAGAGGTCGTTCAGGGCAAAGGCAAAACAGCTCTCCAATGCGGCGCTGCTCGACATGCCTGCTCCCAAAGGTACATCGCCGGCAAAGGCGGTGTCAAAACCCTGCACCTCGACGCCGCGCTTCATCATCTCGCGTGCCACGCCGAAGATGTAGCGGAAGTGGCTTGCCTTGGGTCCTTTTTCGTCGTCCAAGTCAAACTCGTCATAGTCCTTGAGGTCAATGCTATAGGCGCGAATCAGTCTTGTGCCATTTGGCTTCACCTCGGCGACCATACCTTGCTGTACAGCACCGGGGAAGACGAATCCTCCATTGTAGTCAGTGTGTTCTCCAATCAGGTTGATGCGTCCAGGGGCAGCATACACATAGCCCGAACGGCCATTGAAATGTTTCGCAAAGCGCGAACGTACGTCTTCTATATTCATAGTAAAAAGGTATAGGTGTTAGCTAAAATTATTCTCCTCCATAGGTGGGGGGAAAGAATCGTTAAACTCAAGTGGTATAAAGGAGTAATTCTCTTTCATTCGTCCGTTTGTCCCCTCAGCTGAAGCTTCGTCTTCTCGCTGAACGATTATCAATCGTTCTATTCGCTGCGAGGACCTGAGCGAAGCGATAACTTCTATTAACTCCCTTTAACTCCCCTTTAAAAAATCACCCACGCTGCAACCCTCATTCCTGAGAGCTGAGGTGGGCTTCTTTTTAATTCCTCTTTTATTCAATCTGGAGCGGCAGACGAGGTCTCGTCTGTCACCGCCAGAGGAAGAAGTGATTACTTCTTGAGGTATTCTGCCATTGCAGCAGCGTTAGCTTCCTGCAACTTGCTTGGCTTGTTGAACGCAGTGTGGAAACCAAATACCTTTCTGCGCTTCTTCTCAGATTTTGCCATTGTAATTAAGTATTTATTAAATTGTTATTGTTGTTTATTGTCTCGGATAGGCCCGAAGGCTTACTTTGTGCTGAACTTATAGACCGCTACCGACCAGTAGTTCTCGCCTGGTGCCAACGTAGCTTGTTCGTAGTCTGGCTGGTTAGGAGAGTCGGGATGCTTCTGCGACTCGAGGCAGAAACCAGAGCGACGTGGACACTTGATGCCGTTGATGGCGTCGAAACCGCCCAACCAGTTGCCCGTATAGAGCTGAACGCCAGGCTCGTTGGTGTACATCGTCATGACGCGACCCGATGCTGGGCACTCAACGGTGCAGAACAGGGTCTCTTTCTTGGCGTTGACGTTGCCCTCGTTGCCCTTCACGCAGTAGCAGTGGTCGTAACCGGCACCGTTCTTGATCTGAACGTCGTCTGCATCAATGCGTTCGCCGATGGCGTGTGGGGTGCGGAAGTCGAATGGAGTGCCCTCCACCTTGGCCTTGCCGCCCAATGGGATGCAGGTCTCATCGACAGGGATATACTCCTCGCTGTTCATGGCGATGACGTGGTCGGTGATAGGCTTGGCCGATTCACCGTAGGTCAGACCCGACAGGTTGAAGTAGCTGTGATTGGTGAGGTTACAGAGGGTCTTCTTGTCGGTATTGGCCTTGTACTCAATGCGGATGGCATTGTCATCGGTCAACGTGAACTTCACTTCGCACTTCAGGTTACCAGGGAAACCCTCTTCGCCGTCCACACTCAGATAACCGAGGGTGAGACTTTGTGCCGTGCTCTCCAATACGTCCCACACCTTGAAGTGGAAACCCTTCAAGCCGCCGTGCAGGCAGTTAGGAGCCTGGCTCAGTGGCAACTGGTAGGTCGTGCCGTCCAAAGTGAACTGACCCTTGGCAATACGGTTGCCGTAACGGCCGATGGTCGAGCCGAAGGTAGGTTCTGGAGAGTGTGTCAAGGTCTCGATGTTGTCAAAACCCAACACGACGTTGCCCAGTTGGCCCTTGCGGTCTGGGGTCATGATAGAAACGATGGTACCACCATAGTTGCAGATACAAACCTCCATGCCGTTGCTGTTCTGCAAGGTGTAGAGGGCAGTTTTCTTGCCGTCGATGACAGCTTCAAACTTCTTGGGATCCAAACCTGATTTTGTCATAAAGTACAAAGTTAGTGCCGCAAATTTAGTATAAATATTTGAGTTAGCCAAATAATCGTGCCCAAAATTGGGATTTACTACATCAAAGGCTGTCTTTTTGCCAACTTCGGTTGCTCATTTCGGAAGGAATGCTACCTCAAGTGTGCAAAAGGGTAAAATAAAAAGGGTAAAATTTTTTCGTCTGCCAAAAGTTGTTATCTTTGCCGTTCAGTAGGTGTCTCACTCTGTTCCGAGGGACATCTATAAACATAAATACATTTTGTATCAATAATCATTTTATCAATAAACATTATGCAAGCATACGTTTTCCCGGGACAGGGTTCCCAGTTCGTAGGTATGGGCAAGGAGTTGTACGAAAGCAACGCCCAGGCAAAAGAGTTGTTCGAAAAGGCTAATCAGATACTTGGTTTCCGCATCACCGACTTGATGTTCAATGGCACGGAGGATGACCTCCGCCAGACCAAGGTGACTCAGCCTGCCGTATTCCTTTGCTCAGTCATCCCTGCCATCGTTGCTGGTGTCAACCCCGACATGGTTGCCGGTCATAGCCTCGGTGAGTTCTCGGCCCTCGTTCTGAGCGGAGCTCTCTCTTTCGAGGACGGCCTCAAACTCGTCAGCCAGCGTGCTCAGGCTATGCAGAAGGCCTGTGAGCAGAACCCTGGTACGATGTCGGCTATCATCAAGTTGACCGACGAGCAGGTCGAGGAGATCTGTGCCGCTACCCCTGGCACCGTTGTTGCTGCCAACTACAACTGCCCTGGTCAGATCATCATCTCGGGTGCCGTCGAGGCTGTCGAGGCTGCCAACGCCAAGATGTTGGAGGCTGGTGCCAAGCGCGCTCTGTTGCTCAAGGTGGGTGGCGCTTTCCACTCTCCACTCATGGAGCCTGCCCGTGCTGAACTTGCCAAGGCCATCGAGGCTACTCAGTTCAACGCTCCTAAGTGTCCTATCTATCAGAACGTTGACGCTCAGGCTCACACCGATGCTGCCGAGATCAAGGCCAACCTCGTTGCCCAGCTCACCTCGCCAGTACGTTGGACCAAGTCGGTACAGAATATGATTGCTGCCGGTGCCAAGACTTTCATCGAGTGTGGTCCGGGCGCTGTCCTCCAGGGTCTTATCAGCAAGATTGATAAAGAAGTAGAGGTCAAGCCATTGGCCTAAGTTATCGTTTCACTTTAAGACGGTCAGAGATAGTCGTTATCTCGACCGTCTTTCTTTTTTCATGCAAACCGTACCATGAACTTTCGTTTCAGCACTTGCGCCCTCTTGTGCGCATCCCTTTTCCTTTCCTGTCATTCCAATCCGGAAGAAGAAGTTACCGTCACCGTTCCCTACACTTTCGAAGTCTTTTCCACCTCTACGGGGTCGCTGGATGACCTCGGAACCAGGGCTCCAAAGGATTCTGAAGTTCGGAATCTGTTGGTCGTTGACGTTAAAGATGATATGCTCTATCAAAAGGTAGTGCGTATAGATACTATAGAAAGTAGAGCTGTAGGACTTGTTAAACTGGATCTTCCATTTGGTAAACATCAGATTTGTTTCTTGGCCTCAACGACCCCTTGGGCCGAGTTCGACGAACAGACTTTGCAAGTCATTTGGAATAAGGAAAAACCTTTGTATTCTGTTTGGTCCAAGGTTGTCGAGGTTAATGTCAAACCTAAGGATAAGGATGGAGAACGACACGTTGCCCTTGATCGTGTAGTAGCGTTTGTCAGTGCTACAATAAATGATAAGTTGCCAGAGAACCTTTATTCATTCCGTCAGACATTGCAAGGTGGCAGTTGGACTTATGATGTCTTGAATCAAACTGGTGGTGTTGCCTCTCAGATAACTCACGATTATATAGTACCCGCTGAAAATATAGGTAAGGCAAAAACAAGTATTGGCATCTATACTTTCCTTCCTGATGGAGTTAATTCAGTATCCAACTATACCGTTATGGCCTATGATGAACATCAGAATGTTATCCAGTTTCATTCTTTTGATGATGTTCCGTTAGTGCAAAATCGGTATACAAATTATGTGGGCAACTTTTTTAGTGTTGCTAACACTTGCGGCTTCCAAATAAATAAAACTTGGGACACCCCAAATATCATTGAATATTGATTTCTTTCTCCTTTGGCGAATAATCTCCGTAGGAGCGATAAACGAAATAACCCAGGACCGCCGTCTTGGGTTATTTCGTTGTTCGATGTGTCGGTCTCGAGGATTCCTCACTCAAAGAGTCTTTTGTCCTTCTGCTACTGCCATTGAACTGAGGTTGTGGGGAGGATTATTTTCGAGAGCTCGGATGGGGATTCAAGTTCGGTTCGGTTGACACTCTTTGGAACGTATAACCTTCTCCGTCAATGATTTCTTCGTTGTTGCGGTAGAGGAAGAGCTTGTCATCCTTGAAGTCTATGATGTAGAAAGTGCTGCTAAATTCGTTTAGCAGAATTCCAGTCTTGACTCCTTGGTTTAAATTGGAACCGTCAATCGTGGCGCATAAATAATGAGATGTTTGGAATCGGAATGGAGATTTCTCCTCGTTTATGCCGTCAATCTTCAATTCATTATTCTTTGAGAAAGTGAAGACGACTTCTCCGGATTCAAATATTGTGACGATTCCTTGGCCGTTCATCTCCTCGATTAAGTTCCAGGAACCGATTAACTGGTCCTGAGCTTTTTCAACTCCGGATACTTCGACTGGGGTTTCGTCGTCGTCGTTGTTGCAACTTGTCAGCCCAATCGTGGACAAGAGCATCATGCCCATACATAAAAAGAAACTCTTTTTCATAAATATAGTGTTTAGGTAAGTAAATGGTTTTGGGATGTTCTAAAAATGTCGTGTTGAACGATGGCAATTCTCAGAAATCCTTTTATGTTCTCGTCTAATAAATGCGGGGAGTATCGGAATACTGCATGAGAGAAGCAAAAAAAATAATAAAAATGCAAAATGTGCGATGGAGGTGCTTGCGCTGGGGATAAAAAGTTGGCTTCTGGTGGTCGAAAATAGAAAGCCGCACACCCCGAAAGAGACGTGCGGCAAATATGTAGATATCCATTTGGGTTATCCGAGAGGAGGTAGTTCGAAGGATCGTACTTGAGACCCATGTCTTGCGAGATACGGGCGGCATCGGGCACGGCCGAAACACCTGCATTGCCAATGAGTGGGTTGATCTTCTTGCCCTCAGGCAAAACGAGGTTGAACAACTTGACAAAGAGAACGCCCGAAGCGGTGGCAATGATGAACGAGAGGGCTCCCAAACCGAAGATCTTGATGGACTCGGTAGTGAGGAAGTAACTTGCCTGTGTAGAGCAACCAACGGTGAAGCCCAACAGGATGGTGACGATGTCGATGAGCGGACCCTTGGCAGTGTCGGCCAAACGACGGGTTACACCACACTCTTTCAAGAGGTTACCGAAGAAGAGCATACCCAGCAACGGCAGACCGGAAGGGATGATCCAGGTGGTGAGCAACAAACCGAGGATAGGGAAGATTATCTTCTGACGGCTCGATACAGCACCCGGTGCCTTCATGCGGATGAGGCGCTCCTTCTTGGTGGTGAGCAACTTCATGATAGGTGGCTGGAAGATAGGGATGAGCGCCATGTAACTGTAAGCAGCTACTGCAATGGCACCCATGAGGTTAGGAGCCAACTTGCTGGAAAGGAAGATGGCGGTTGGACCATCGGCGCCACCGATGATACCGATGGCACCTGCCTCCATTGGGGTGAAGCCCAAGGCGAGGGCAATCATATAGGCAGCAAAGATACCGAACTGAGCGGCGGCACCTACCAACACGAGTTTGGGGTTGGCAATGAGGGCCGAGAAGTCGGTCATGGCACCGATACCCAAGAAGATGAGCGGTGGATACCAACCCTGCTTCACGCCTCCATAAAGGATGTTCAATACGGAACCCTCCTCGTAAAGGCCGATGCGGAGTCCTGCATCTGCAGGGAAAGGAATGTTGCCAACCAAGATACCGAAACCGATAGGAATGAGCAACATAGGTTCAAAGTGCTTGGCAATGGCTAAGTAGATGAAGAGACAGCCGATGAGGGTCATCAGGACGTTGCCACCATTCTCCCACGAGATGTTGGCAAAACCGGTGTAACCCCATAAAAACTGAAGGTTTTCAAGAAGGAAGTTTAACGTTTCCATTTATTGTTGATTGAATTTTTATTTTCGTTTATGAGGGGAGGGAAGGGGAATAAAAGAGTAGTAAAAAGGAAGTTAAAGGGACGATAGTTGTAGCTTTCGGATTGCTCAATACAGCAAACTACTTTACCCTTTACTCTTTACCCTTTACTCTTTGATGTTAACCTTTCCCACCACGACTTCTTTTGTGTATAGTCGTTGTAGCCATAAGAATAGCCGTAGGCATAACCATATCCATAACCGTAACGGCTGTGACCATAGTAAGTCTGGGCCTTCATATCGACACCGTTCAGGACGATGTAGGGCTTGGTCAACTTCTCGTTGGTGACGGCCATGTTCACCTCGTTGATGAAACGGAGGTCGCTGACGCCTGCGCGCATCACATAGATGTTGAAGTCCGCCACGCGGTTGATGGTGATTGGGTCGGCAATCAGGAGGTAGGGCGGAGAGTCGAGGATGATGTAGTCGTATTCGGCTTTCAGTTCCTCGATGAGGTGCTCCAATCGGTTGCTGCTCAGTAACTCGTTGGGATTGGGCGGGATAGCACCCTTCAGGAGGATATCCATGCAGTCGGCACCCGTGTCGTGGAAAATCAACGAACGCCAGTCGTCGGTGTGTCCCGAGAGGTATTGCGAGAGACCACCTTTGAAGTCTTTCGGTACGTCGAAGATGCGGCGCTGGTGACCCTTGCGCATGTCGGTTTCGATGAGGATAGTCTTCTTGCCCGCCGAGGCAAAACACAGGGCTAAGTTGGTGCTGACGAACGACTTACCCTCGGAAGGGATGCTCGACGTAACCTGCAGGACCTTACCCTCCATGAAGCAGATGCTGGAACGGATGGAACGGAAAATCTCGGTGGTGGTGCTGGTCGAACTGTCGTGGATAATCTCGCTTGCCTTGGTGACGCGTCGTTCGCTTTGTGGGATGATGCCGATGACAGGGATATTAGTGCGCGTCGAGATGTCGTCGGGCGTTGTGATCTTGGTTTTGAGCAACAAGAGCACATAGGCAATGCCGATTGGGAAAACCAAACCCAGTACCAAGGCCAAGAGGTATGTCTTGCGACGGTTCGGACCCACGAAGGCGCTGTTGTTTTCGGCATATTCCACGACGCGGGCGATGTCGGGTTCGGCAATGATGGCCAACATCGTCTCCTCACGTTTCTTCTGGAGGAGGACATAGAGCGGTTCGATGACCGACTGCTCGCGTTCTATCTCGGCCAGGTTCAAGCGTTTAGAGGGGAGTCGCTGCATCTCGTTCTTGCTGCGTCCCAACTGTTGCTTGATCTCGTCATGCTGCGAGGTGAGGAGCGATATCTGGTTCTCGATGGTCTTGCAAATCAGGTCACGGCGTGTCTCCAACAACAAGTTGAGGTCCTTGACCACGGGACTGCTCTCGGAGGCGCTGTTCAGGAGTCGGATGCGCTCCACACAGAGGCGGTTGTACTCCGTGATGGCTGCCATGATGCTGTTGTCGGTGATGCCGACGTTGCTGGGGATGGTGGCAAAGTCCTTCTGTTCGCGCAACTCCTTGGAAATCATGCCCAACAGGCTGATTTGGATGTCAATCTCCTGCAACCGCTGTTGCCGCTGCATGTCGGTATTGAGGTTGAAACTGGTCTGCGACTGGAGGTCATAGACGTCGTTGCCGATGCTGAATTCCTTGATACGACCCTCCACACCCGAGAGTTGGTCCTTGAGATCGACCAGACGGTTCTTGATGAACTCCATCGTGTTGGTGTGCGAGAGGGAGTAATACTCCTTCGTCTGGAGGTTGTACTGACGTACGATGCCCTCCAGCGTGGCTTCTGCACGTTGCGGAATATTGTCGCTGAGGGTAAGACTCAAGATACTGCTACCGTTGCCGCCGAAGGAGGAAGAGGAGTGCCGGCCATCCTCCACCACGTCAACCGAGATGGCATTGCCAATCTCGTGGGCACGGGCTTGAGGGGAATAGAGGAGGATGTAGTGGTCGCCCGGAGTGACGTATTGGAACTTGTCGTCCTGGGGTTGATTTTCTTGGTTGTCGAGGAAGAACTCTTCCGATGGAGCGACGTAGCGGAAGGTCAAGGTACCATAACGTGGCAACCAGAGGGCACCTGGCAGTGACATGATCGTGTCGCGGAGGAAGTAACCGTCGCTACCATGGCGCTTGCGGCTGCTGTCCATGACCGAAATCTTCATGCGGGTGGTGTCGATGATGTCGTAGTCCACGCGAATCAGCGGCAGGTTGTTGGCATTGTATCCACTGGCAGGGAGATAGTCCATGCGGATCTCCTGTCCCAGGGTCTCTGTGTCGCGGAACGTCTGTTCCACAAAGTAGCGGATGTTGAGTTTCTGCTCTTCGACCACCTTCTGGATGACAGGCGTGGAACGGATGATGACTTTCTCGTTCTCCAGACTGTTGAACGAGGCGATACCCGTCATGTCCTGGATGAACGATACCTGTGCAGAGTTGCTCATACCGGCATTCTTGTCCGTCGTAATGAGAATCATCATGGATGTCAAATTGACCATCCGTACTCTCTGGGTTGGGTATGTTCGTGTGCGAATCTTTGATTTCTGCCATTCTGATAAAAGAGGACGGTGCCTACTGCCCGTGTGGTTGTAGGCCGTAGCCACCGTCTATGGTATCCAGGCTGGGAATCGAACCCAGATCAAAGGTTTAGGAAACCTCCGTTCTATCCATTGAACTACCCAGACAGGATAATATGTCCAAAAAAATGCGCGGCAAAGATACTAAATAAATCGATTTCACCCAAATATTTGGCGTAATAATTGTGCAATAGCAAACTTTCTTGGGCAAAAATGTCATTTTTAAATAATAAATAAGTATATTTGCGCCTGCAAATCTGCGTTTCCGAGTGTCGGGAACGACAGTAATTCTGAGAGTATTTTCTAAAGAATGTCATGTTGAGCGTAGTCGAAACATCTCTTTTGACAGTAGTGCGAGGATAGAGGTTCTTCACTTCGTTAGCACCACTGACGTTTCGTCGCCTCAGCAAAGAAGTAAACTTTTTGCATTCAGCTAAATGAAACGTTCAGAATGACATTTTTTAGCGTAAGCAATTTTCTGAACATACTTATGGAAGATTTTGATATAAGAAATGCCAACAGCGCCAACCAACAGGAGAAGGAGTTCGAGAAGGCACTACGTCCATTGACCTTTGACGACTTCGCTGGACAGGAGAAGGTCATCGAGAACCTCCGTATCTTTGTCGCTGCTGCCAAAATGCGCGGCGAGGCGTTGGACCACACCCTGTTCCACGGCCCTCCAGGCTTGGGTAAGACCACACTCAGCAACATCATCGCCAACGAACTGGGGGTGGGCTTCAAGGTGACCAGCGGTCCCGTGCTCGACAAACCGGGTGACTTGGCCGGTCTGCTCACGTCGTTGGACAAGAACGATGTCCTCTTCATCGACGAGATTCACCGCCTCAGCCCAGTGGTCGAGGAGTATCTCTATTCGGCCATGGAGGATTACCGCATCGACATCATGATCGACAAAGGTCCTGCCGCTCGCAGCATCCAGATTGACCTCAATCCCTTCACGCTCATCGGCGCCACCACCCGAAGCGGTCTGCTCACCGCCCCGTTGCGTGCCCGTTTCGGCATCAATATGCACCTGGAATACTATGATACAGAGGTGCTTGCCGGTATCATTGCCCGTTCTGCCCATATCCTCAACATGACCATCAGCGAGGAGGCCGCCATCGAGATTGCCCTGCGCAGTCGAGGCACGCCGCGTGTGGCCAATGCCCTGTTGCGCCGTGTGCGTGACTTCGCCATGGTGAAGGGAGATGGCCGACGCATCGACATCAATATCTCGAAACACGCCCTGGAGGCGCTGGGCGTGGACCAATACGGATTGGACGAGGTCGATAACAAACTCCTCACCACCATCATCGATAAGTTCAACGGCGGTCCGGTCGGCCTCTCTACCATCGCTACGGCGTTGGGCGAAGATGCCGGTACGGTGGAGGATGTGCTGGAACCTTACCTCATCAAGGAGGGATTCATCAAGCGCACGCCCCGTGGCCGCGAGGTTACTCCGTTGGCTTACAAGCACTTGAACCGTCCGCTCAAGGGCGGCGATGCCCTCCAGGGAACGTTGTTCTGACGTTCCACGGGGGATGACTGCGAACCGTTCGTACGCACTCCTCGTTCACTATCGTTCTTTTTGCTTTTTCGTTCCGCCGAGGTTGCTCTCAGTCGGCTCTCTTTGAAAAGAACGAAAAAGAACCAAAAAAGAAAGCAAAAAGAACGGAAAAAGAACGCAACTCCGTTAGGACGTCGGTGGGTTGAAGGTGTGAGAACCTCACAACCTCACAACCTCACAACCTCAAGACCTCATAACCTGACTTCCCTCACAACCTCACAACCTCACAAGCGAAGCAACCTCAAAACCTCACAACCTCATAACCTCACATATCGTGCCTAACTTTAAAGGATTGATCAAAGATACTGCCATCTATGGTGTGAGCAGTATCGTGGGCAGGTTCCTGAACTACCTGCTGACCCCCCTTTGGACCTACTATATGCCCAAGGCCGGGGGCGATTATGGCGTCCTGACCAATATGTACGCCTGGACGGCTTTGTTGCTGGTTATCTTGACCTTCGGCATGGAGACCACGCTGTTCCGTTTTGCCAATCAGCAGGACCAGAAACCCGACACCGTCTTTGCCACCGCCTTTGCGTGGGTAGGCATCCTGAGCGCTGTTTTTGTGGGGGGCGTTATGTTGTTCCTGACCCCAATCAGCGAGGCGTTGCATTATGCCGACCATCCGGAGTATGTCTGGATCATGGCGGGGGTGACCGTGCTCGACGTGCTGCAAGCGTTGCCCTTCTGTTACCTCCGGTTCCAGCATCGGGCCATCAAGTTCGTGTCGCTCAAGATGTTGGTCATCCTCATCAATGTGGTGTGTAACCTGGTGTTCTTCACCCTTTTGCACAAGACCGACGTCGTTTATGTCTTTGCCATCAATCTGGCATGCAGCGCGGCTACGACCTTCTTCTTTATCCCCGATTTCTTCCACCTCAAGTGGCACTTCGACGGTGCTCTGTTGCGCCGGATGTTGAGTTACTCGTGGCCTATCTTGGTGTTGGGCATCGCGGGTATATTGAACCAGACTGCCGACAAGATTTTCTTCCCCTTGGTGTGCAGCGCCGAGGATGCCAAGGCACAACTTGCCGAGTATGGTGCCTGCATCAAGGTGGCTATGATCATGGCACTCATCACACAGACCTTCCGTTATGGTTATGAGCCGATTGTGTTTGCCAAGAATGGGTCGTCGGACAATGCGTCGGACAAGCTGGTCTATTATGCCGAGGCGATGAAGTGGTTCATTATCTTCACTTTGGCTGCCTTCCTGGCGGTGGTTGCCTTCATGGATTGGTTGCAGATTTTGATTGGAGCCGAGTATCGCAAAGGACTTTTCGTCGTGCCTATTGTCATGGCTGCCGAGATCATGATGGGCATCTACTTCAACCTCTCGTTCTGGTACAAATTGATAGACAAGACGATATGGGGCATGTGGTTCTCCGCCGCCGGTTGCATCGTCATGACAGCAGGCAACTTGCTCTTCATTCCCGAGTACGGTTATGTGGCCTGTGCATGGTCCGGCTTTGCCGGTTATGCCGTCTGTATGCTGACCAGTTACATCGTCGGACAGCGGTTGAACCCTATTCCGTACGACTTGAAAACCATCGGCGGATATACCCTCCTGGCAGGGGCGATGTTTGCCGGCATGGAACTGGTTCCGTGGACTGGATTTGTCGGAATTTTGGTAAAAGCCACCTTGTTGTGCATCTATTTGATTCCAGTTTTGCTCACTTTGCGCCGATTTTTGGTTAAAAAAGTGAAATAATCCATCAAATCTTTGGCAAGTAGTGTTATTTTATCTATCTTTGCGCCTGTTATGAAGAAATATGCTTTCATTGCAGGTGCAATTGCATCTTTGATACTTTCGCTATCCGTGACCTCGTGCGACGATGCCGACGAGGGATTGCAATATACAGAGACCCCTTTCCCTGTGGGAACCGCCAAATGGCGCAGTGACGTCACCGTGGACGACAAGGCCGTCATCTCCAACCTTATCAACAACATGGTCAAGGTGGAGGCGTGCCAGTTCTATATGGGCGTGCAGGGCAAGACGAACAAGCGCGACAACTATTTCGCTTCGTCCTCTTTCTCGCGCGACACTGTGAAGCTCCTGAAATCGACCAACTTGGCCTATCATGTACCCGCTGCTACGTACTATAACGACACGACGTACACCGAGAAGGATAAGTCCTTGTGGGCCAATCCGGAAGAGCCCGAATACACGATGACCGTGACCCGCAAGTCGCGCATCGACACCGCTTGGTTTGCAGCCGGAGCCTTCAACTTCCTTGACACATTGAAACTGAAGAAGGATACCATCCCGTTCACTACCGTCTATCGCTACAATGCCTATTGGGTAGGTCCTGTCACCACGGTGACTATGCCCGATTACTACATCGGTAAGTTCGAGATTACCCAGCGGGAGTGGAATGCCGTGATGCATCGCGCCCCTTCGGGTAAGTTCTACCTCAATGCGCAGAACCCTATTCCTGAGAGCGCCTATGCTCCTTGGTACGACGAGTTTGGCAAGGGTGACAATGTAGCGGCCTACAACATCTGGTATCAGGATGCCGTTGCCTTCTGCGATACGTTGTCGGCACTCACCGGATTGCAGTTCCGCCTCCCTACCGAGGCCGAGTGGGAGTGCGCTGCCCGTGGTGGCAAGTACTGTCGCGGCTACAAGTATGCCGGTGCGGACGATTACGAGGAGAGCGGTTGGGTGCGTAGCAACTCTTTTGCCGAGGGCAAGGGTGGCAAGAACTACGGCGTCCACGCAGGCGGCGAGAAGTTGCCTAACGAGTTGGGAATCTACGACATGGTCGGCAATGTGTCCGAGTGGGTGTCCAACTGCTACTATCGCTACTCGGCCTTGGATGCCAACAACCCACAGGGCGTGCAGCCATTGAACGATGGCAGGGATACGCTCATCATGCGTGGCGGCAGTTGGATGCAGCAGAGCAGCATCTACTATTGTCCCTCCGTCCGCAAGTGGAGTGTCATGGAGAGCTACGATACCGAGGAGAGCAAGCAGAGCGCTTTCGTGAACTGCGGTTTCCGCATCGCTCTTTAACACAAGTTTCGCAAGTGTTTCAACTTGCTTACTTGCAAGGAGTTATTGCAGTTATTAGGAGTTATCGCTTCGCTCAAGGAGTTAACAGACGTTACTACCATGGGTCTGAAGGTTTTCGACAGCGAAAAGCATTCGTCTGTTAACTACCGTTATCTCCCGTCCCTCAGCTAAAGCTTCGTCTTCTCGCTGAACGATTATCAATCGTTCTATTCGCTGCGAGGACCATGAAATTAACTCCCTTATAAGAGCCTTTTGGAATTGCCCTTGGGGCGTTCCTTGGATATGGAAAACTACATTGGAGGGAGTCCGAGACTCTCCCTCCGTGCACATTGGATAATGAACAAGAGAGACAGGTATGCCCCCTGTCAAGATATTGAATTTCACTATACTGACTAACTTCTTTTCCAGAAGATCTTGGTATATTTAGTAAGTAAGAAGAGTTGTCGACTGGCCTAAGCGACAACCCGTTTGGTATTATTCACTTTTATAATTAATTGCCATGATGAGAAAAGGCCATTTGTTTCTGTTCCTTTGGACGACTCTGTTGAGCTGGTCCTTTTCTGTGGCCCTTTTCGCTCAGAAAGCGATTTCCGGCTCTGACCCCGATCGAACGTCTTTCTATCCCACACGTTTCCGACTGGATGAAGTGACTCTGTTGGACAGCCCCTTCAAGGAGGCGCAGGAGTTGAACTTCAAGACACTCATGGAGTATGATGTGGACCGTCTCTTGACCCCTTATGTCCGTCAGTCGGGTCTGTCTGCGACCAGCGATGTGAACAGTCCTTACTACCAGTGGGAGTTCGAGCATCCGGCTTTCAACAGTTTTGCATGGAACCCCGCCTTGGCGATGGACGGTCACTTGTTGGGACACTATCTGTCGGCTCTTTCGTTGGCGTGCGCGGCTTGTCATGACGAGGCGCAGAAGGCGCAGTTGAAGGAGTTGGTGGATTATATTGTGCGCGTTCTGAGAGATTGTCAGAATGTCTTCGACAACGACAAGGATGGTTTGAAGGGCTTCATTGGCGGTATTCCGGACAACTCAATCTGGAAGGGATTGTCCGACTCGGACTATCGACCCTATAACCAACGTGGACATTGGACACCGTTCTACTGCGAACACAAAGTCGCTGCCGGTTTGCGCGATGCCTATCTCTATGCCGGTAACACGATGGCGAAGTCGGTCTTCCGCAAGATGTGTGACTGGCTCATCGACGTGGTGAGCATGTTCCGGGAGGATGTGATGGAGATGCAGATTCTGCAATGGGAACCGGGTGCCATCAACGAGGTGTTGGCCGATGCCTATGTCATCTTCGGCGACCAGAAGTACCTGAAGGGGGCGCAGAAGTTCTCGCACCAGATCTTGATTGAGAATATGTTGAACGATGAACGTCACGTTTTCTTGGACAAGAAACAAGTCAACCACTTTTCGGCCATGTTCTTGGGTATTGCCCGAATCAATGAGGTGAAAAAGGATCCTCGCTACGGCAAGAGCGCCCGTCGCTATTGGGATGACGTGGTCAACAACCGTGCTGTCGCTATTGGCGGCGTGGGCGTGGGAGGTCATTTCTTGATGCAGAATCAGTCGCTGCGACGCATCGTGGATGGTGATGGACCTGGCCTGTGTGCTACTTATAATATGCTCAAGTTGACCGAGACGCTCTTTGCCGAAGAACCGGAGGCGCGGTTGGTCGATTTTTATGAGCGTGCCATGCTCAACCATGTGTTGGGCAGTATTGACCCCAAGACGGGTGGTTTCACTTTCTTCACACCGATGCGCGCCGAGAGTTACCGCATCTACGGTAAGGTGAACGAGGCCATGTGGTGTTGCATGGGTACGGGTATGGAGAGTCAGAGCCGTTATGGCGAGTTTATCTATTCGTACAGTAAAGATACGCTCTATGTCAACCTCTTTGTGCCCAGCGAGTTGAAGTCGTCTGTCGCCTCGGTTAAGCAGGAGTCGAAGTTCCCTTATGGTCATACGTCCCGCATCACGGTATGCAAGGCGGGTAACTACAAGATTGCCGTGCGTCACCCGGCATGGACCACTTCCGAGTTTTCGGTCACGGTCAATGGTAAGCCGGTGAAGTACAAGCCGAACCAAGTGGTTGTCGGACGTGCCTCTTACCTCTATTGTGGTCGATCCTGGCGGCCAGGTGATGTCATTGAGGTGTCGTATCCGATGGAGATTGGTACTTTGGCTTGTCCAGGTGTACCTGAATATGTTGCTCTGACCTATGGACCGACGGTCTTGGCGGCGCAGACGTCGGATACGGTAATGGGTCGCCCCAATTATGAATTCCTGCCGAATGAATATGGTGGTGATGGTATGCACGACTTCTCTCCACAGACGCGAGAGAAGTTCCCGAACCCTGCTTTTTCGCCCATGCTCATCTGTGAGAAGTCGGAGATTGCCTCGCGCGTGAAGTTGGTCGATACGGCTCGGTTGGAATTTGTGGTCGATGCCTCGGCACCTGGTTCGCGTTGGCACGAGGTTCCTGTGAAACCGTTCTTCAGCACCCACCATGTCCGTTATATGCTCTATTGGAACCAACAGACGCGCGAAGCATGGATGCGTAACCCGATGTATATCAATCAGGCAAAGCGCCTAGAGCAGGAGTCGTTGACGCTGGATTATGTCACGCCTGGGTTTGGCAAAAGTGAGCAAGAACACCACATGCGAATCAGTGAAACGGGTTCGCGTGGTACGTACAATGGTCAGACTTTCCGTGATGCGCAACCCGACCAGTGGTTCGAATATACGCTGAAGTGTGCAGATGTCAACGAGTGTCTGGAGCGTGGCGAGAAGGTGATGATTGTCTGCCGGTTCTCGGGTCTCGCCAAAGGACGTTCCTTCCAGTTGTCGGTGGATGGCGAAGTCGTTGCTTCCTACACGGTAACGGCGAAGGATATCGGTAAGGAGAAGTTCTTCGAGAAGTCCTTCCCATTGTCCGACTCTATGTTGCGCGACAAGTCGGAAGTGGTGGTTCGATTGTCTTCGTTTGAAGGCAGTTATGTGCCGCGTTGCTTCATGGTACGACTGTTACGACAAGTGGATGAAATTTCTCTCTACGCCCCGAAATGATAGGGTTTCTGCCTAAAATTGAATAAAAATGCAGCGATTTTTTGATAAAAACCGCTGCATTTTGAATTTTTTTTATTATCTTTGCTGTTCAAAATGAAAGATGGAGATTGCCCAATGCTCCTGTTTTAATGTCCAAATGAGAATGGAACGAATGGAAAACGTGCTTTTAGCATTTTTCTGTCTTCGTTCTGAATTAACCTTTTTATACCTTTTATGTTTAGACGCTTTGTTTTATTGTGCGCACTTTCATTACCTCTTTCTGCTGTTTCATTGATGGCGGCGGACGCTTCGTCTATTGCTGACGAGTTGGCACGCTATGCCAAGACCTCTTCGCGAAACAGGTTCCAGGTGGCCAACGAAATCTTCGATAAGGTGTTGTCCGAACTTGCCGATACTACGTTTACGTTCAGTTCCAAGGACAATGTCGTGTATGTGGACGGCATGTTGTACTATTGGAGTGCCATGTGCGCCTACGATGCCGGTCAATATGAAAATGCGCTCTCGTGGAACTCGCAAGCGGAGAAGTGTTTCGACGAATTGGATAGTCTGCAGTTGTACTCCGATTGCCTCTTTCAGTCCTCCAGCATCTATCTCTGCTTGAGTGATTTCTCGGAAGCGGCCGAATATTCGGAAAAGTCGCTTTCCATTGACCGTGAGTTGAATGACTCTACCCGTCTTAGTTCTTCGTTGAACAATACCGCCTTCGTTTGGGTCTATGCCGGCCAACCGGAAGTGGGGGAACGGTATATCTTGGAAGCCCTTCAGATTGAGCGCACTTTGCATCGACCTCATAGTTTGGCCATTCGTTTGGGTGTCGCATCGGAAATCCTGGTGCAGACGGGAAAGTTGGATCAGGCGTTGGAGTTTGCCAAGGAGGCTCTGTCTATTGAGGAGCAACATGGGGATTTGCGACGCATCCCTGTTCGTCGTTCGCAGTTGGCAACGGCGCTCTTTGCCAACCACCGTTACGAGGAGGCGCGTGACGAAGCTTTGGAAGCAGCTGATTCCTTGAAGGTTTGCGGCAATCTCGTTTCGTTGCAAATCACCTATCGACTGCTTGCCGACATTGAGCAAAAGTTGGGTAATGAGAAATATGCGATTGACTACTTGAACCGCAGTTTGGAACTTTGCAAGCAAACGGAAAACACTTATCAGGAGGCTCAGACTCTACAGAAGTTGGCTAAATACATAGTGAAGACCGACCCGGCTCAATCGGCGGCTTATTGGGAGCAGTATGTCAACTTGAAGGAGAAGATGTTCGATGACAAGATGAGCAATCAGATGCAGGCCTTCGATGCTAAATACAAAATGTCGCGCCAACTGGCGCAGTTGGAGATGCAAGAACGTTTGATATCTTACCACCGTATCATGTTGATTGTCTGCGTTGTCATCATCATCGGGTGCGTGCTTTTGGTTGCTCTCTTGATGCGACAGGTTCGCCAACGTGGTGAGTACAACAAGATGTTGCAACAGACCAACGAGGCGAAGGATGAATTGCTCCGTGTGGCTAATGATGAAAAATTGCAAGCCGAGTCGGCTCGTCAGAAGATTCTGGAGGTGGTCTCTCACTTTGATCGTATCTCTCAGCGCGATGATGTCGAACTCTCTCAGCGTGAGGTGCAGATTGTCCAACTCCTCTGTAAGGGTTTGTTAACCAAGGAGGTAGCTGAACAACTCAATATCTCCATCCGAACGGTCGAGACCCATAAGAACCACATCTACCGTAAGTTAGGCATCAGCAATACGGTCGAACTCCTGCGCTACGCCGAACGAAAAGGACTTGTTGAAGCAACTCGATAGTCTCCATTCCGTATTTTAGTCGTTCCTGTTAAAGGCGGCCTAAGAGGCCTTTTGATGGATGAAATAATAAAAAGCGAAAACTGCATCTATTTGGTGCAGTTTTCGCTTTTATCTTTGGTTCTGAAATCTACTTGTTGAAGTATATAGAGCCTTTTTATCGTGTCACGGGGTCAAGTGCCATAGCGATGACCGCTCCCCAATGAAAGAGGGTGCCGAGTATGACATGGATGTGCCAGATGCCGTGATAGTAAGGATGCTTGGGATCTCGGTCGTTGACAAAGAAATAGACTCCCGTCGTGTAAGCAATGCCCTCCAGAAGGATGAGTAGGATGGCCCATGTGTTGATGCACTCGCGCACCGAGGGAATGATATAGAGGATGGACCAACCTAACAGTAGGTACAGGACGAGAGAGGTCTTGGCAAAGCGGTCGAAGAGGAAAATCTTAAGGAAGATACCTGTGAGCGACAGAAACCATATCACACCAAAGGCCGTCCAACCAGC
Source organism: uncultured Bacteroidales bacterium (assembly GCA_902776605.1). Taxonomy (GTDB): domain Bacteria; phylum Bacteroidota; class Bacteroidia; order Bacteroidales; family UBA3663; genus Liminaster. The sequence goes on from CACYQQ010000045.1 coordinate 23,190, forward strand.
CACGAAATGATTGTCTTCGATGATGCCCATGCAGATGGGAGTGTAGCTGGAGGCAATGAGGACATAGATAGAACAATGATCCAAGATGCGTAACGTGCGTTTTCCGTCGGTGCCTGGTTTCCACCAATGGTACATGCACGAGACGATATACATCATCAACATTCCTACCGTGAAGAATGTAGCTCCGAATGCCATCTCCCAGTTCTTGGTATATCCCAGCCAGATGATGACCCATGCTATGCAGGGCACCAGACATAATCCCACGGTGTGGGTGATTGCACTAAATAATTCTCCTTGGGTATGTTTCATTTAAGATTCTCCTTCAGGAACTTCTTGAAGTCGGCAAACTCCTTGGTCATTGGCAACGACTGCTTGGTACCTTGCATGAACTTCTGGAGCGTGGCAGGGATAGCAACCGATTGACCGATAATAGGTTCAACCGTGTCCTTGAACTTGGCAGGATGAGCCGTTTCGAGGAAGATGCCCACTTCGCCTGGCTGGAGACCATCGACCAAGGCCTGGTAGCCGCAAGCGCCGTGAGGATCACAGACATAGCCATCGTTGCGCAGGGCATCCTGCATGGCTTTCTTGATCTGCTCGTCCTGGTAAGTGGCACCGCTGATGGTGTTGCAAATAGCGGCATGTGCCTCTTCGGGAGTAATCTTCTCGGCCTTTTGCTGTCCGTTGCCAAAGAGGTTGACGATGCGTGCAAAGTTCGATGGGTCGCCTACGTCCATAGCATTGGCGAGAGTGGCTTGCGTGGCACGAGGGTTGTAGTGACCATTGCCGAGGTACTGGAAGAAGATATCGTTGGCATTGTTCGACGCAATGAAACGCTTGATAGGCAGTCCCATCTTAGCACCAAATAGGCCGGCACAGATGTTGCCGAAGTTGCCCGATGGTACGCACACTACTACCTCCTTGGCCTTGTCGCCCAACTGCTTCTTGAGTTGGCCGTAAGCATAGAAATAATAGAAAGCCTGAGGCAGGAAACGCGCCACGTTGATAGAGTTGGCCGAAGTAAGGAAGAACTTGTCGTTCAACTCCTTATCCATGAAAGCCTCCTTGACCAATCGCTGGCAGTCGTCGAACACACCCTCTACTTCGAGCGCCGTGATGTTCTGGCCCAGGGTGGTGAACTGCTTCTCCTGAATCTCACTCACTTTGCCCTTGGGGTAGAGCACCGTGACGTCGATGCCTGGCACCCCGAGAAAGCCATTGGCTACAGCCGAACCCGTGTCGCCCGAAGTGGCAACCAGCACATGGACGTTGCCCTTGGTGCTTGGGTGCTGCTTGACGAAGTAGCTCAGCAAGCGTGCCATGAAACGAGCGCCGACATCCTTGAAGGCACAGGTTGGACCATGATAGAGTTCCAAACTATAGATGCGGTCGTTCACCTTGACCAACGGAATGTCGAACTGGAGGGTGTTATAGACAATGTGCTTGAGGTCGGCCTCGGGGATATCTTCTCCGAAGAAGGCTTTGGCCACTTCGAAAGCAACCTCCTGCAACGTGAGGTCCTGAATCTTGTCGAAGAAACTGGCAGGGAGGGGATTGATCCTCTCTGGCATGTACAAACCCTTGTCGGGGGCAAGTCCCTTGATGACGGCTTCGCTGAGTGAGACCTCAGGAGCGATGCGGTTGGTGCTGTAATATTTCATATATTAATAATTAGACCCACCCCAACCCTCCCTGCATAGGGAGGGGGACAGGCTTTTGATGGTTTTTTTGTCCGATTTTGTAACTTTCCAAAGTCCCCCTATGCAGGGGGATTTAGGGGGTCTAGGAAATACTTAATAAACTGATCCTTCTCTAACAATCCCAGAGAACCTTGGAAACAAGCATCTTCGTCGAATGTCTGCACTCCGTCAGCTACGATGGTGGTCGGTTCTGTCGGGGCCGATGGATGGTTCTGCCAGATGGCAAAAGGCACAGGCGTCATCGTGTGCGTGCGATACTTGATAGGAGTGGGGTGGTCGGGCAGGATAGCCACGCGCACCGTCTCTTTCCACTTCGAAACCTCTTGGAGGATAGGACCGACGCATCGTTCGTCGAGCATCTCCACGCAACGTTTCTTCAGTTCGGGTTCACCGTCGTGACCCGCCTCGTCGGTTGCCTCTACATGCAGGAAGACAAAGTCTTTCTGTCGGAGTTGCTCGATGGCGGCATCCCGTTTGCCTTCGTAGTTGGTGTCCCACAGACCTGTGGCACCAGGTACCTCGATCTTGTCCAATCCGCAATAGACGCCGATGCCGAAGATGAGGTCAACGGCCGAGATGACGGCGCCCGTCTGGATGCGGTCGGGGAAGAGTTCGTGCAATGTCTGCATCTTGGGTCGATAACCTAAACTCCAGGGCCAGATAGAGTTGGCAGGGTCCTTGCCCTCGGCCACACGCTTCTGGTTCACGGGATGCTTGCTCAATAGGTCTTGGCTCCAAAGGATTAACTCATTGAGCAACAGGCTGGTTTCTTCGCCTTCGGGCAGTTCGGCACGAGTCAATTCGGGGCGCCAGGGTTGACCAATCTTATCGTGCGGCGGGGTGCAAAGCACGTGTTTGTTGCCGCGACGAATCTTGAGCAAGTGGCGATAGGAGACACCCTCGAAGAACTTGATGTCCTGCCACGTGAACGATGTCTTGCTCCGGAAGGTGGGCAACTGCTCGTTCAAGTATTTAATAAGTACAGCTGCCTCCTCGTTCGAGATATTGCCTGCCGAGTGGTTCTTGATGTTGTCGCCCTCCAGACAGATGATGTTGCAGCGCATCGCTACTTCGTCGTCGGCAATCGGTACTTGCATGGAGGCAGCTTCCAACGAACCGCGACCCTCAAAGACCTTCGCTACGTCATAACCCAACAATCCGAGGTGGGCAATCTCCGACCCCGGGTGAAAACCTTCGGGTACGGTTACGAGACGACCATTGATGCCCTCTTTGGCCATGCGGTCTATATTTGGTTTCTTGGCAGCTTGCAACGGAGTCTTGTTGCCCAACGCTTCAACAGGTTCGTCGGCGGCTCCGTCAGCCAGGATGATGAGGTATTTCATTCTCAAAAAAATTAAGAGACCCTCTAAATCCCCCTGCATAGGGGGACTTTTTTATAAGTTACAAGCAGTCGCGAAGGTATTTTTGTCGGAATGTTTGTAACTATATTATCTCCCTCCCTAAGCAGGGAGGGTAGGGGTGGGTCAGTTATCTAATATTCGCAATACTGATGATATCTGCAAAGACGCCGGCAGCGGTGACGGCAGCACCTGCGCCATAGCCCTTGATTTCCATTGGCAACTCCTTGTAGCGGGCGGTGGTGAGCAGAATGACGTTGTTCGAGCCTTCCAGTCGGTAGAAAGGATGCTGGTCGTCCACCTCACGCAGCTCGACGCGTGCCTTGCCGTTCTCCAACGTGGCCACAAAGCGGAAGCGATGACGCTCTTTCTCTGCACGTTGGCGCATCTCCTCGAAGTGGGCATCCAACTGCGGAATCTTCTTCCAGAACTCCTCGACAGGCCCCTCAAAGTACTCATCGGGGATGAAGAGGTGTTTCTCGACATCCTCTTTCGAGATGCGGTAACCCGCCTCGCGCGCCAGGATGACAATCTTGCGGATAACGTCGCTGCCATTCAGGTCCATGCGTGGGTCGGGTTCGGCATAACCGGCATCGCGCGCCATCTGGATCGCCTTGCTCATCGGAATGTCGGCCGACAATACATTAAAGATATAGTTCAGCGTACCGCTCACGACTGCCTCAATCTTCAGGATCTCGTCACCCGAGTTGCGGAGGGCGTTGATGGTCGAGATAAGTGGCAGGCCTGCGCCGACGTTGGTCTCGAAGAGGTATTTGATGCCGCGCTTGCGGGCGGTGCGTTTCAGTTGGCGGTAGTTCTCGTAGTCACCCGAGGCAGCCACCTTGTTGGCGCACACCACGCTGATGTTGTGTTCCAAGAGCGACTCGTAGATAGCGGCAATGTCG
>CACYQQ010000046.1 GCA_902776605.1 uncultured Bacteroidales bacterium
CCTCAGGCACCTGACCAGGGACGTAGGACGATTGCAGGAGCATCTCCATGACACCTGCCGCGCCTCCGAAGTTGCCGTCTATCTGGAACGGAGAATGGGCATCGAGCAGGTTCGGATAGGTGCCTCCCCCCTTTCCATCGGGAGCGACATACGAGAGCAGCATCCTGTAGGTCGAGTACGCCATCTCGGCATCGTGCAATCGCGCCTGGAGGTTGATGCGCCAACCGGTGCTCCACCCCGTCGATTTCGGACCTTTGATTTCCAACGAACGGGCACAAGCCTTGGCCAACGCAGGCGTCTTGGCTACCGTGATATGGTGACCCGGATAGAGGCCAAACAAGTGGCTCTGGTGACGATGTTGGGGGTCTTCGCCCTCCCAGTCGAGGAAGAACTCCTGAAGGTTGCCCCGCTCGCCGATGCGATAAGGCAGGAGTCGTCGGAGCACATCGTCCAACGTGTCGCGATAGGCCTTGTCCAACCCCAGTTCCTGCGCCGCCATGCGGGTATCCTCGAGGCACTCCCGAATCATGGCGATGTCGGCAAAACCGCCGTAGAACGTGGCTCCACGTACGCCCGACGAGGGAATGAGGTAACGATTCTCGGGCGAAGTGCAGGGCGAGGTCAAGAGGTAGGTCGCCCGTTTGCCATCGGCCGAGGTCACCTCCTTGGGCACCAGCCAGTCGAGGCAGAAGTCGGCCGCCCCCTTGAGGGTGGGATAAGCCGCCGCCAGGAAAGCCTTGTCCAACGTAAACATATAGTGCTCCCACAGGTGGGTCGAAACCCAGGCGCCACCCATGTTCCAACTGGCCCAACAAGGGTCGCCTCCACGACGGCCAACGGGATTGGTCAACCCCCAGATGTCGGTATTATGCCCCAGACACCATCCGCGTTGCACCCCGTAGTAGTTCCTTGCCGTGATGGCACCCGACACAGGCAACTGCTGGACGAAGTCGAGCATCGGCCGATGCATCTCGCTCAGGTTAGCCACCTCGGCAGGCCAATAGTTCTCCTCCAGGTTGATGTTGGTGGTATAGTTGCAACTCCACGGCGGCAAGAGGTGTTCGTTCCAGAGCCCTTGCAGATTGGCAGGCACCCCCTCCGTGCGCGAACAACTAATCAAGAGATAGCGTCCGAACTGGAAATACAACTCCTCCAGGTCGGGGTTGGGTTGACCCGTCTCGCCGTAGCGCTTGAGTTGCACGTCGGTAGGCAAAGCCGCCAAGGCAGGGTCGGTGGTACCCAGGTCAATCTCCACACGGTCAAAGAAAGAGCAGAAATCCTCTACATGCGCCCGATGCAGAGCGTCGTAGGCTTTGGCCGATGCCTTGTCCATGCGGTTCTTGACCAACAGCTTGTAGTCGCGTCCCTGCTTGTAGGGGTCGTTCATGGCTCCGTTGAAGCTCGTGACGTTGGCCACCAGGATAAGCACCTCGGGGCAATCCTCGACGAGCAGAGCATCGTCGTAGGCGCAACGAACCTTACCGCCCCCCACGGGGAGGACGCGCACGATGGTGCAGAAATGGATGCCGCGATGGGTATCCAACCGATAGTCGGAGCCGGCATAATTGGGCGACGAGGCATAGGCCGTATATCCCGAGACAATCAAGTCGGCACTCCCCTCCTGCGCCACACATCGCTTCTGGATGGGCAACAAACTGGAGAAACCGATGCGTTGACAGATGCGTTGACCCGCCTGAGCACGCAGACGGATGACCAGCACGCTATCGGGCGCCGAGACGAAATACTGGCGCTCCATCGCTCCATATCGCACCGTAGCGGTAGCGGTGGGCAAGTCCAGACTTCGGTAGTAACTTTGTCCTTCATCCCCTTGTACTTTGTCCCTTTGTACTTTGTCACCTTGTCCCTTTGTACTCAGGTCGGTCAGAAGCAGGTTGCCCAAAGGCTGGTAGTTCTGCGTATAATCCCCCTGAATGGCTCGGTTCAGACGGTCGGCACGTGCATAATCCTCTTCGGTCAAAGCCTGGCGGATGGCATCCAAGTTCCGCCACGCATCGGGAGAATAGACGTTGAGCGCACTCGGTTCGCCCGTCCAGAGCGTCAGGTCGTTGAGCGAGATACGCTCCTCGCCCACACCGCCATAGACAGTTGCTCCCAAGGTGCCGTTGCCCAGCACCAATGCCTCCTCGAAATAGCGGGCAGGACGGTCATAGTGCAATGTCTGCGCCGTAAGGGGCAGCATCGACATCACAGATAAAATCACGGAAACGGACGACCTCATAAGGGGAAACCTATAGAATAGAATTTTGCTAACTTATTGTATAATATAAAACGCCCTCCCTATGAGGGTCCTCGCAGCGAATAGAACGATTGATAATCGTTCAGCGAGAAGACGAGGCGTTAGCCGAGGGGAGAAGTTAGGAAAAGTCCTTTATTTTGCTCCTGGGGCAGCATCGTTGCCGACCAACTGGCTACGCTCGAACTTGTTCTTACTGTTGGTCTCCATACGGAAACCATCCTTCGGCAAGAACTCGCGATGCAAGCCATCGAGCACAGGAGTAACGACACCCGAAGCCTTCGCTTGGGCAGGACCGACGATATCCATGACGATGATCTCGTTCTGGCCCTTCTTCAACCAGCAGCCAGGCACAAAGAGCGTCTGCTGAGGTCCGACATTCCAGAAGCGACCCAGGCAATGGCCGTTGATCCATACGATGCCCTTGCTCCAGGTACTCATATCCAGATAGGTATCGCCCACCTTGCTGACCTTGAACGTCGTCTTGTAGTAACCAGCCTTGTCAGCGGTATTGTCCAGAGCGCCATAGTGACGGGAGGCCATGAAGTCGTAATCGAAAGGCAGGAGCGTAACCTCCCACTCCTTCAGGTTGTAGGTCAACTCAGCGCCCTTGATGCGGGTACAGAGTTCCACCTTGTCGGTGATGCCCTTGCGGTCGTGAATGAGTTTGCTGTAGTTGATTCGACCCATCGCCTCGATCATGATGTCGAGTTTGCCACCCTTAGGAAGAGCGGGAACACGCAAGGTATTCTCGAACTTATTGCCACGATACAGACGACCTAAGAGCTGGCCGTCGATGAAGACGCTGGCAAAGTCGCACACCTCGGTGATGGTGAGCAAGCCCTCCTGCTGGGTGACAGGCAACTGGCAGGAATAGAGGATGGAACCATAACCCTGGTCGAAGTACTCCATCGAGTGAATATCCTCGACGGCCTGAGGCTTGGGCAAGTTCTCCGGAGCATAGAGCGGAGCGAACTCGTTGAACACGAACTCGTTGACGGGGACGACAGGCTTCGCCTTAGGCACGTTGGGCAACTTCTTGTCCGAATATTGCTGTAGCAAATCGCGCAACTTATAGTATTTCTCGGTAGCAGCACCCTGCTCGTTGATAGGAGCATCGTAGTCGTAGCTGGTGCAATCGGGAGCGAAACCGGTATTGTTGGCACCTGCCCATTGGCCGAACGAAGTACCACCATGGGTCATGTAGAGCGAGAACGAGATGCCACGCTCCAACATATCCTTGATGCCCTGCACCATCTTGTCGGCAGGACGCGTCTGGTGAGCCGTTCCCCAACCATCGAACCATCCTGACCAGAACTCGGAACACATCTTAGGAGCATCGGGACGCATCTCGCCCACCTTCTTGAACTGCTGCTCGATGTTGGCACCCGTACCGAAGTTCATCGTCCACAGGAGGTCGGGCAAGGCATTGTCGGTGAAGTTGCTCGACCAGTCACATTGGAAGAGCTGGGTCTTGTCCCAACCGGCAGCACGCAAGGAATCGCGCACAGCGGAAACGTATGGCTTATCCTTGGCATACGAACCATATTCGTTCTCGACCTGCACCATGAGGATATTACCGCCATTCTCCAAGCGGAAAGGTTCCAGTTGCTTGGCCAAAGCACGCTCAAAGCGACCGACAGCCGTCATGAAGTTCTTGTCCAACGAACGGAGCTTCATGTCGTCGTGCTTCAAGAGCCACCAAGGTAGGCCACCCATCTCCCACTCGGCACAGACGTATGGACCAGGGCGTACAATAACCCACATGTCGTTCTTCTGACAAAGGCGTACGAACTCGGCAACGTTGCGCTCGTCCGTCTCGAAGTCATAGACGCCCTCCTGCTGCTCATGCTGATTCCAGAAGATATAGATACAAACGGCGTTCATTCCCAACGCCTTGGCCATCTGGATGCGATGTTCCCAATAGGGACGCGGGATGCGCATATAGTGCATCTCGGCGGCTTTGATTACGAATGGTTTGCCATCCAGGAGGAAGGTACCCTGTCCTACTTCAAACGTGTGGTTCACGGTAGCTTTAGCTTCGGCAGTTGCTCCAGTTGACAATAAGCAACCTGCTACTAAAGCACTCTGCCAGAGGATTGATTTCAGTTGTTTCATTCAATTGAGTAATGATGAGTAATGATAGTATTGGCCGCAAAGGTAGTCATATTTCTTCTAAAAACAAAATATTAAGAAAAAAACTTTTTCGGACAGACAATTTTTTACACTAAGGCTCGTTATTTATTGGATTCCGCGCCCCTACTTGCACATGCGCAAGTTCCATAAAGGCTCATAATAGCCTCATAATAGCCTCATAATAGCGCGCAAGGGAATCCGAAGGCATCCCGAAGGATGACAGAAGGGTAACGAAGCCTGAACAACTCAACTTGCACAAGTGAAAAAGGAGTTAACTTCGTGGAGTTAACGGTAGTTAGCAGTAGTAAACAGACGAATGCTGTAGTTGCTCAATGCTTTTTTGACCCACAGTAGTAACGTCCGTTAACTACATGAGCGAAGCGGTAACTCCCGCTAACTCCAATTAACTCCTATTAAGTGAGCAAGTTGCAATACTTGCGAAATTAGAATATAACAACTTCCCGTCAATGAAACAAAGCCTCACCTATTCCCTCGGCACCTGTCTGGCAGGATTGCTCTTGACCGTCTCCTGCAAGTCGGCCAAACTATCGACTGCCCTGACGGAAATCGAGAAAGGCGAATATTTCAAGGCATCGCAGACGTTGAAACAGGTCTATCGGAAAACCAATCCGCGCGAAGAACGAGCCAAACGTGGGGAGGTGGCGTGGTATATGGGTTACGTCCACGAGAAACTGATGATGCCCCAGCAAGCCGCTTCGGGCTATATGAATGCAGAACGATACGGATGGGAGAACCCCACCCTGCCCTTGTGCATCGCCCGATGCCTGCACCATGCGGGGAAGTACAACGAAGCCATCAAATACTATCAGCTCTATCTGGAGGAACATCCCGACGACGAAGAGGCAAAATCGGGCTTGGAAGGCGCTGCTCAGTCGGCACAATGGAAATTGGATGGCAGCAGATACGAAGTGAAGCTCTTCCCCTTGGTCAACACCCGAAGGGCGGAGTTCTGCCCTGCCATCTGGGGCGAGAACGACGAAGAACTCTATTACACCACGAGCAACGACAAGGTGACGGGCGAAGAAACGAGTAACATCACGGGCACCAAGTACAGCGATATATGGGTCATCCGCAAGGACGAAAAAGGGAAATGGGGCAAACCGGAATCAATCGGCGACCTCAACAGCAAGTACGACGAGGGCACACCCTCCTTCTCGGCCGACGGACAGACGATGTTCTACACCTGTGCGGGAGGCGGCGATGGGTTGCCTGGTGCGCCGCAGATATATGTATCGAAACGCTCGGATGCCTCGTGGGGCAAAGGCACGTTGCTCAACATGTTGGGCGACACCCTATCGACCTACGCACATCCTGCCCTGAGCCCCGATGGCCAATACCTCTACTTCGTGAGCGACCAAAAGGGCGGAGAAGGCAAGTTGGACCTCTGGAGATGCAGCATGTCGGACAAAGGAGAACCGGGCATTCCCGAGAACCTCGGCCCTGCCATCAACACGCCTGGCGACGAGATGTTCCCCACCTTCTCGCCCGACGGACTCCTCTACTTCTCGAGCAACGGACGCGAGACGATGGGTGGATTGGACCTCTACAGCGCCCGATTGGACGATTGGGGCACCTGGCACGTCGAACACCTGGGAGCACCCATGAACTCGTCGGGCGACGACTTCGGTATGACCTTCCGCCACAATACGGAGGCGAAACAAGAAGGCTGGTTCAGCAGCAACCGCAACCATGGCAAGGGATACGACAATATCTACTCGTTCCTCCTGCCCTCCATCACCGTGCGCATCTGCGGTACGGTCTATGACACCGACGAGGAACCTATCCCCGAGGCCATCGTCCGCATCGTGGGACGTAACGGCATGAACTTCAAGTCGGTCACCAAACCCGACGGCACCTACGAGGTGAAGATTGACCGCTCGACGGAATATGTCATGATGTCGGGCAAAGAGGGTTACCTGAACCGCAAGTCGCAATTCACCTCCGACCCGACCGAGGAGAATGCCGACTATATCGTCGATTTCTACCTACCCTCCATCTCGGAACCTGTCATCGTCGAGAACATCTTCTACAACTACAACGAGGCAAGTCTGCGCGAAGAATCGTTCCCTGCCTTGGACAACCTAGTGGAGATGTTGAACGACAACCCCTATTGCACCATCGAACTATCGGCGCACACCGACCGCATCGGTTCGCAGGAATATAACCTGGAACTCTCGCAACGTCGTGCCCAATCGGTATGTGACTATCTGGTGGAGCATGGCATCGAAGCCGACCGCCTGGAACCTGTGGGTTATGGCAAGGCCGAACCCGTCATCGTGGACGAGAAGATGCACGAACAATACACCTTCCTGCCTATCGGACAGACGTTGAACGAGGAGTTCATCCTCTCCCTCCCCAAAAATCAGCAGAGCGTGGCCGACCAAATCAACCGACGCACCACGTTCAGCGTCACGTCGCTGACGTATGGATTGTGAGTGAGGTCGCTTCGCTGGCAAGGTTATGAGGTTGTAAGGTTATAAGGTACTATTGAAACAGCTATCAAATACGTTTCTAAGAACCTGTAGCCTCTCCAACAATAGTACCTCAAAACCTTAAAACCTAAAAATCAACCTCAAAACCCCATCAATAGTACCTCATAACCTAAAAACCTCAAAAATATGAAACAAATTATCTCTACCCCCAACGCGCCAGCCGCTATCGGCGCATATAGCCAAGCTGTGGTTGTCAACAACCTCGTTTATGCAAGCGGACAATTGGGCATCGACCCAACCACAGGCGCTTTGGCCGGGAACGACTTCCGTAGCCAGGCAGAGCAAAGCCTCCGCAATTGCAAAGCCATCGTAGAAGCAGCAGGCAGCAGCATGGAGAAACTCGTCAAGGTGACGGTCTTCATGGCCGACATGAGCGACTTTGCTACACTCAACGAACTCTATGCCCAGTACATTCCTGCACCCTTCCCAGCACGCTCGGCCGTAGCCGTCAAAACGCTCCCGAAGAATGCCTTGGTCGAAATCGAAGTAATTGCCGAAATCTAAGATTGGACGGTAAACGAAAAGAAAATGGAAGTCTCGCATCGACGAAACTTCCATTTCTTTTTTTTGTTATTCCTGCTTCGTTGCAGGATAGTATTGTCGCAAGGTTGCCAAGATATCTTGAATGAGTTGAGGTGACTTGAAGGAGTCATTCTTTAGATTCATCCCTTTTGCCAAGACAAGGTAACCGAAATTATCGGCCAAACACTCTTCGGGCGCGATGACATAATCGGTATTGTGCCCTACCTTATCTCGGAAATCGGAGGCAGCCGAGGTCGGGAACCACGTGTTCAAGGAATCCAACGGCATCAAGGCCGCCGACACATATAGGAAAAGATTGGCATTCGGATTTTCCTTCTCTATCTCCTCCCAAGTTTTGGGACATATCGTAACAAGCGCACAAGGACGCTTCTTTCCTTCAATCGTAAAGAGGGCAAAATTATCCATCCGATCCACATCGGGATTGGTCAACAAGAGGTTCCGCAATTCAAGAGGAAAATCGATCTCGTGATCCATCACCATGAAGCCGATAAGGCTATACATGCTTCGGCGGAAGGGAGGATTGTTGCGCGTGAGGCAATGGAAGATTTCGTGCGCTACCAGGTGTATCATCTGCGCGTCGCGCCTTTCGCTTCCTATTCGTGCCATGACAGCACTTACGAAATCGCTACTAAGGTAGATATCCGTTCCTCGCGTATATCCTCCCGCACCAAATTCCGTGCCCATGCGCGACTTGATGAAGGTTATCTCGTCGGGCAAAGACAGGGCAACCCCTACCTGCTGAAGAATGCTTGCGATGGAATCAACGATGATACCCAACTCCCGCACCTCTTCGCTCGTAAAGTCCATGATTTGGTTCCTGACCAGAAGTTTCAATTCTTCCAAGGACACTTCGGAGCTCCTCGCCCTCCAAGCGATATTGTTTTTGGACAAACTCAGGAAATAAGCCGAGTCGGCCTCCAGATGCCGTAATCCCTCTTTCCGATCGGCAAAGTGATAATGCAACTGCGCCGAAAGCACGAACACCGAACACAAACACGTCAGAATTGTAAGCAATGTCTTTTTCATAGTTATATAGGGTTTAAAGAAAAACTCATTCTTTGTTCTTCGAGTCCATACAGATGGTGACAGGACCATCGTTCAACAGATCGACCTGCATGTCGGCACCGAATTGCCCCGAACCGACCTCCTTGCCAAGCCCCTCCGAAACACTTTTCAGGAACGATTCATACAAAGGGATGGCTATGTCATGCCCTGCGGCACGGATATAACTGGGACGGTTGCCCTTGGCGGTCATGGCATGAAGGGTGAACTGGCTGACAATCAATATCTCGCCCTGAACGTCGAGCACCGAACGGTTCATGACTCCTTGATCATCGTTGAAGATGCGGAGCCCTAAGACCTTGCGCGTCATCCATTGGACATCCTCCTGCGTATCGGCCGCCTCAAAGCCCACCAAAATCAAGAGACCTTGCCCGATTTGAGATTTCAAGGTTCCCTCTATCGTGACCGAAGCATGACGCACACGTTGTATGACTACTCTCATAAGCTTATTAAAGTTTCGCAAGATTTATAAAGGAGTTGGCTAATGGGCGCATTCGCGCCGCTAATACAGCCTTCAATAGCCCTTAACTTGAGTTTGAGAAAGTTGATTTATTTTGTCGTAACGGCGAAAAAGTTGGACGTATCGTAATAGACTTCGGCCTCCTTAAGCAAATCAATCTGGCCGTCCTTCACCTCCAACGTCGTGACACAACAATTGTAATAGCGAGCTCCCCAGAAGTCCTTAATCTCCTTATGCCCAGCAGCCACCACCAAGGAACGGTTCAAGGCACCATGAGCGACGATAAGGATATTCTCGCACTCCTTCTCCAACGGAAGGATCTCGTTTTGCAAGAAGTCGTTGGCGCGCTCCACTACCTGAGCGAACGACTCGGCATGACCTTTTGGTTCATAAGCCTCCGGATGCCAAAGCATGTTGAACATCGGGTGCGTAGGGTCGTCCTTGGCTTGCTGGATGATGGCACCCTCCTGTTCGCCAAAGGAAATCTCGATGATACGTTTGTCGTAATGAATCTGCTCCAAAGGGAATTCGCCCTCCAAGAAGATTTTGGCCGTCTCGACGGCTCTCTGGAGGGGGGAACAATAGACCCTGTCAAACTTGACCGGAGGCATGTTTCGACGGGTGATGCGGGCCAATTCTCGACCAGCATCATTCAAAGGGATATCTGTCTGACCTTGAAAACGACCAGCTTTGTTCCAGTCGGTTTCTCCATGACGCAATAAAAATAATTTCATGCTCTACAATTCTATATGCATATCAAGCTTTGGCAACTCCGAACGATTGAAGCACCTTTTCCAACTGAATGCCGCGCGAACCTTTCACCAACGTTGCACCACACATTTGAGCCAAGACATCCTCATCGTTGCACAAACTCTCGACATCCCGATAACAACGTAAGGTATGAACGGCCAACGAAGACGCTTCTTCGTCCGAGAGTTGCACGAAGGCCGAGGTAAACTCCTGTCCTACCAACAGGATGCTATCGAACTTCCGATTCAACGTGGCCAAGTGTCGAAGCACATGTAGATGCTCCTTGGACGAATCTTCGCCCAACTCGCGCATATCGCCCAAGATCAGGTTCTTATGCGGATTGGTATTCTCGACAAAACTCTGGATAGCCGCCATCATACTGGTTGGATTGGCATTATAGGCGTCCAGCACCAAGTAATTGTCGTGACCTAAGTCGATCAACTGAGAGCGCATGTTCTGCGGACAATACTCCTCGATAGCACGCTTGACCTGTTCGTTCGACACGCCGAAATGGTGACCGATGGCCGAAGCTGCCGTCACGTTAATCAGATTGTAATTGCCAATCAGGTGCGTATGAATATTTACCTGATCGGCACCCATGGACAAGTTCACATGGAGGTAAGGCGAGCAATCAATCATCGTACCCCACACTTCGGCACCTTCGCCATAGAGGATGGTCTTCATCCCTTGTGCCTGAGGCATCAACAGAGCGTTGCCCGCATCAACAAAGGCCGTTCCTCCCGTCAGGCGCAGAGAGTCGTACAGTTTCGTCTTAGCCGCTACAACCCCCTCCAGACTTCCGAATCCCAACAGATGAGCCTTTCCCACATTGGTGATGATGCCATAATCGGGACGGACAATAGCACAAAGGTCGGCAATATCCATAGGATGATTGGCTCCCATCTCGACAATAGCCATCTGGTGCTCGGGACGGATGCTCAACAAAGTCAACGGTACGCCAATCTGATTGTTGAGGTTGCCCTGCGTGGCCAAGACTTTATATTTCTGGGAGAGGACGGCACAGGTCAACTCCTTCGTCGTAGTCTTGCCGTTCGTGCCCGTAATGCCGATGACGGGAATGGTCAAGTGTTGGCGATGGAAAGCCGCCAATTGCTGCAAAGCGGTCAGGACATCGGGCACCAGGAAATAACGATTATCGCCCGATGGCACCACCTGGACGTCATCCACCACGGCATAGGCGCACCCCTTCTCCAACACCTCAGCCGCATATTGATTGCCATCGAAGCGTTCTCCCTTCAGGGCAAAGAAGATACTACCAGGCGTACATTTGCGGCTATCCGTCGTCACCTCGGGATGCTCCAGATAAATAGAATATAGTTGTTCAATATTTCCCATAGAATGAATAGAATATAGTTCTTCTACAAAAACGGATTTCTTCTGCGAACCGGAAGGCGACCATCAGAAGTAACGTTTGATGATGACCAACGAATGGGTCAACTCGTTGCGTTCGGTGCTCCAGATACCCTCTGGTCGGAACTCATCATAGTGCAAGGAGGCCGAACAATGCAAGATACGACCTTGGTCGTCGCACACACCGACATGCGAGATATGGCCATCGGCCTCGCCATGATTGAAGAATGCCAAATCGCCACAAGCACGCTCTTCATATTTCACCTCCTCGCCCAATAAAGCTTGCTGAGAAGCATTACGCGGCATACGGATGTTGATGAAACGATAGAGCGTCTGGGTGAAGCCCGAGCAATCGAAGCCGAAAGCCGTACAACCACCCCACAGGTAAGGGACATTGACCAACATCTGCGCCTGTTGGATGAGGTACTTGGCACATGCCGTGCGCGACATGCTGGTGGCGTTTACTGGATTGACATAGGTCATGTTGGGCACATCGAAGCGGATGCCTTGCATGTGGAAAGAGATGCCCATATCGTCCAAGTTGAAGATACGGCTACCCCACGACAGATGCAAACTGACCGATTGTCCAGCCGTATTGCGCGAGATGACATTATAGGGTTGACGCAACAGCAAGGCGGTACTCGCCTGCATGTTGTATTTCAGATAATCCTGATCGGACAAGAGGCTGACGGTCTTCCAATCCACCCATCCCTCGTAGTCATCGTAATCGCGGACGATGCGATACCACCTTGGCACCTCTTCCAAGATGCGGAACGTATCACCAAAAATCAATTGATTCACCATCTCGGCTGCCTCGGAAGCCGAAGAACGAATAGGTATGTAGGGTTGAAGACAAATGGCGGCCTTCATATCGGTTTAGGAGTTTAATAGATTTAACGATACAGGATGAGAAATGACTCAGAAATGAGAGGCAATCTCCTCCAAAGAGAGCTGGGAGACGATGACTCGTCCATCGGGCGTATAGGTATGTTCCGGCAACTCGTAGAGCGTATCGACTAACTGTGCCATCTCCTCTTCCGAAAGCACCTTTCCGCGCGGAATGGCTTGCATACGACTGAGTTTGAGCGCCAGTTTGCTATCCAACGATTGCGAGAGGTTGTTGCTCTCCTCCTTAGCAATCTCCAACATCTGACGGATGGATTCGTGGATGTCGATGGATTTGTCCAACGAAGCAGGTTTGCCATTCACCGCAAAGCTACCTCCACCCAAGTTATCCAAGTCGAAGCCCAGGAAACGCAACTGAGGCAAGATACCCTCCAGAATAGGCACGTCGCACATCGGTATCTCCAACACCTCAGGGAAAAGTTCCTGCTGGGTGACTCCCTGGCGGTTCTGAATCTGATGAATATATCGGTCATACAGAATCGCTACATGTGCCTGATGCTGATCGATGAGCAACATCCCTTTCTTGCTACTTGCCACGATATAGGCATTGGCAACTTGCAGATACTTGCGATAGGTGCTCTTTTGCAAGTCGAGCGTCGGCATCGAAGCCTTCGGGTCGGTAGGCGTAGCCTCCTCCTGGTAGTTCGGCACATCGTCAAAGACGGTAGCCAACTTGCTCGAAAGAGTTTGCACGCCCTCCTCTGGAGCGACTGACTCCTGCGAATCGTTCATGCGCGATACCAAACTTGAACTGTTCAACGACGAAGACAAGCGGCTATGCAACGTTCCCCCTCCTACGGATGCGGAAGAAGAAACAGCAGGCTTCGATTCACCCTTCTCGGCCGAGAAATCGTCGTAAAGAGTTTGCCAATTGGTGAGCGCCGAAGACTTGCGGAAAGGATTGTAGTCGGAATTGTAGTTCACCTTAGGTTCGTCGGGCAACGGAGCCGAAGGGTCGTAGGGTTCAATCTCGGGAGCATCCTCCTGGTCGAAGTCGATGGCAGGAACAGCGTTGAACTTACCCAACGCCTCACGTACCGTAGCCATGAGGATGTGCCAACGAGCCGCCTCGTTCTGGAACTTAATCTCCGTCTTGGTTGGATGCACGTTCACATCAATGGTGGCAGGATCGACGCTCAGGTTGATGAAGAAGTTCGGCAACGAACCCTCGGGGATTAACCCCTGGAAACATTCAGCCACCGCCTTATTGAAATAGGGGTGACGCATGTAGCGGTTGATCACGAAGAAATATTGCAAAGCGCCTTTCTTGCGTGCACATTCGGGTTGGCCGACAAATCCCTCAATCTTCATCAATTCATTATCGACCCCAATGGGGATGAGCTGCTGACCCAACGACTTATTGAAAACCTGAAGGATACGTTGCTTGAAGGTGCCCCCTGGCCATTGGAACTGGGGAGCATCGTTGTGGGTGAATGAGAACTCCACATGCGGATAAGCCAAAGCCACGTGCTGAATCTCCGTAATGACATTCGAGAGCTCCGTCTGATTGCTCTTGAGGAAGTTGCGGCGAGCAGGCACGTTGTAGAATAGGTTACGCACCTCGATATTGGTGCCGACAGGACATACGGTTGCCTCCTGCGATACAAGACGGCTTCCCGCCATGCGAAGATGTACGCCCGACTCATCCTCAGGTCTTCGCGTACGGACATCCAACTCGGCTACAGCCACAATACTCTCAGCTATCGCATTGCCTAAAGTGTCTGAATAGAGGGCATCGTCGTACTGTACCACCACGCCACGCGACTCGATCTTGATATTGATCTTGAACTTGGGCACGTTCAGCTCCAACAGTTCCTGCCGGACGGGCTGGCCATTGACCGTATACTGCGACAGCACGCCCACCTGATAGGCGTAGGCGATAGCGGGTATGAAGCCAAAGTCGGTAGCGATACGGGCGAAGGGATAGTCCTCATGGCGCAACGTCTCGTCGAAGGTCTCACTCACCTGTTTCAAGTATTCGCTCACCGTCACATCGGCAATCTTCAGATTCGAACGTCCGCTGCTGATGGTGCTGAGATAGACCTCGCGGTTGTTGGTGTAACGCGAGATGACATAGCTCGTGGCTGCAAGGAAGAGGTGAGCTGGCGTGATCTCCTGCTGAC
>CACYQQ010000047.1 GCA_902776605.1 uncultured Bacteroidales bacterium
ATAGGAGTAGCGTACACCGAGGGGGTTGCAATAGTCGCGCAGCGAGAACGAGAGCGAGATATTGTTCGACGAGGCGGGGAGGTGCAACTTCGTTGCTTTCCAGAGGGAGTGGTCGAGCACATTCTCCTTGGCCGACAGCGTCGGGTCATAGTCCGTAGGTACATTATTGACCCACAGGCGGTTGAACTGAATAGGACGAAGCGGCGGTCGGTAGGAGAGCACCGCCTCCGACTTGAACTCCAACGTACCGTTGTCGCCGCCGAAGGTCAACGTGCTGTCGGGCCAGATAGTAGCAGCTCGGATACTGAAAGAGCCGATAGCCATGATCTCCGGGTCAATGTAGTGCGAGATGCTCTTGTGACGTGGATCGTAACAGAACAGACCGTCGCTGGAGGGTAACCAGAGGTTGCCGTCCTTGCTCTGCAATATCGAGGAGTAGGCATCGTCCATCGGGACGTTGTCGGCTTTGGCAAGACGCAGACTGTCGCTGCCCGGAACGAAGTAGAGCAGGCCATGGTTGGTGGCAAACCAGATGGTGCCGTTGGTATCTTCCGTGAAGTTGTAGGCGCGGATGGAGAGTCGGTAACGGGGTATGATACGTGTGCCGTTATTCAGATTGAGACACACCACGGCACCCTCCGTGCTGGCCCATACGCGACGTTGCTTGTCCAATCCCAACGACACAATCCACAGCAGATGGTGTTCGCTGGTGAGGCGTTGCAACTCGTGCGTCTGCGTCTGGTAGGAGTAGATTCCGTCGCCGTTTGTACCTATATATAAGGTGTGCGACAGACTGTCGAAAGCCATGGTCATGATGCTCTGCTTGTCCAACAGAGAGAGGTGACTGTCGCGCTTCAACGTCTTGCCGTCAAAGAGGTAGATGCCGAAGTTGTAGGTGCCCACATAGGCCATGTTGTTGTTCATGGCAACGACCGAGAGGACGGCGTCGGTGAGCAGAGGCGAGTTCTGTGAGTTCAAGTGCAGCGTCTGTCCGTTCCGACTTTGGCACAACAGTCCGCCACCGTCGATGCCGTACAGCCTGCTGCCATCGCTCATCGAGGCGAAACTGGAGATGTTGCCCAAGTTGTGCTGCCCGAAAGAACGGCGGATGGAGTGGTGCGTGAAGAGTTTCTTCTGGCGCGGTATCATGAGCAATCCCTTCTGATAGAGACCCAACCAGAGGTTTTTCTGGTCATCGAAGGTGATGCTGTGTATCTTGATGTTGTTCAGATCGACCGGGCAGTCGGCCACCTCCATACGGGTCAGTTGTCGATTGTGCAACTGCCACAGACCTTGACTCTCGGTGCCGATGATCAGGTCGCCGTCGGGGCTGAGGTTCAACGCCGTCAGGTTGAGGTGGTTCAACTCGGGGTAGTTCAACTTCTCGAAGTGCATGGTCGAGAGGTCGCAACAGATTAGTCCGCTGTTCAAAGTGGCGAGGTAGAGACAGTTGCGTCGGGGGTCTTCGAGCATGGCATGCACCACGGGGGTGTTGTCAATCTGCCGCAACTCGTCCAGGCGGATGGGGTGGGGCTGCCGCAGGTCGATACATTGAATGTCGGAGGGGTAGGCAATCCACAGTCGGCCATGGCGGTCGGTCAGAATCTGCTGGCAGTTGCGCTTGCGCATCATCAGCTGGATGCTATCGGTCGCCTCGCGGTTCGCGCGGCAACTCTCGGTATCGAACACATAGACACCCATGCCGTAGGTACCTACCAAGAGGGTGTTGGCGCGCAGGGGGTGCGGTGCAACGTTCGACAGACTGATCCACATCTTGGTGCTGTCCATCACGTAGCGGCTCAGACTGTTTTCGGTGCGGCACACGTAGTAGAGGCCGTCCGTGCCGCACAACCAGTGTCGGCCGTTCTCGTCCTCATACATGCTCGACACCTGGTTCTCCTGCAAGGCATAGGGGTTGCCGCTCTGCCGCTGGTAGGTGGTGAAGGTCTTTCCCTCGAAGCGGCACAGACCGCGGTCGGTGGTCACCCAGAGGAAGTTGTCCTTGTCGAACATAATCTGCGAGATGCGCGTGCTGGCTAGTCCATCGGCGGTGCTGTACAACCGAGGGGCTTGTGCCTGGAGTCCCGACAGGGTCAGGAACAGAACAGCGATATAGGAAAGGAGTCTCTTCATTTTCAATGCCAAGGTTAGTGTCTGAAAAAAAGGGTGTCAAGTTACCTGTTGGGATACGATAAACTAGATGAGGTAATGACAAGACTTTTATAGTGCGTTTTGATTATTTGTTTCCCAAATACGAGGCAAAGTTACGTAAAATGTTACATATTTACAAATTATTCTGCATTATTTTACCCATTTGATATATTTTGTAACCTAATAATGCAAAACTTGTAACACAAGTACCCTCTATTTTATTTTAATTTTTGTATCTTTGCACCCAGTTTCCTCGGTCGATGTCGCCGCGGTTCGTGGACGACGTTTCCGGACGGTTGGGCCAACCGATTGGTCCTTGGCTCGACAGGAATTCTCTCCCTCCACCGGCAGTTGCCCTACCGCTGTCGTCACGGAGTTGCGTTCTTTTTCCGTTCTTTTTGCTTTCTTTTTTGGTTCTTTTTCGTTCTTTTCGAAGAAGGCCGTGTGACAGTAGGAAGACCGAACCCTCGCCGAAGGGTGCCCGATAGTGCGGAGTGTCGTCGGCAGAGCCTTATTTCAGGTTAATTATATTACTCAAGTTTCGCAAGTGCGATATAGTAGTTAATTGGGGTAGTTAGCAGGAGTTAACAGCCTGCGGCTGTGGAGTTAACGGACGATTGTTGAAGCTAATCAACACACTTTCGGCCTTCCGTAGTAACGTCCGTTAACTTCTTGAGCGAAGCGATAACTCCTTATAACTCCCTTTAACTCCGCGAAAGTGAGCAAGTTATTACATCCTTATAAATATGAAAAGATTGAGTTTACTATTAGCTTTTCTGACGATGGGCACGACCCTGTCTGTAGCGCAGACCGATGGCCAGCCCAGTGTACGACTGCCCCGTTTCATCAGTTCCAGCATGGTGCTGCAACGTGGTGACACCGCCCGCATCTGGGGTTGGGGTGAGGCCGGTAAGCAGGTCAAGGTGCAGTTCCTGAAGCAGAATTATGTCACCCGTGTCGATGAACAGGGCAAGTGGCAAGTGGCTATCCCGACCACCAAGGCGAAGATGGTGGGCGGTCCTTACACCATGCAGATCAACGAGTTGAAGTTGGAGAATATCTATGTGGGCGATGTCTGGCTCTGCTCGGGTCAGTCGAACATGGACCTGCATTGCAACCGTCTGGAGGACCTCTACAAGCAGGAGTTCGATACGGAACGCAATCCTGCCATCCACCTCATTCAGTTTGCCCGTACCCCTACCATCGAGGACCCGCAGGACGATGTCGCTGCTTTCGGTGGTTTCTATCCTTGGGAGGATATGACCCCCGAGCATGTGGGTCATTGGTCGGGCATCAGTTACTTCTTTGCCAAGGAGATGTATCGGGCTACGGGTGTGCCGCAGGGCATTATCAATGCCAGCATGGGTGGCAGTGACATCCTCGCTTGGTGCAGTCCACAGGTGTTGGCCGAGCAGGCTCCCGTCAGCGTCACCGACCGTGCCCGACTGCTGACACCAGGCTACTTGCAACGTAACGCCGAAATCAATCGGGAGTGCGGTCGGGTCTATAACCGCCTCTACGAGGAGCAGGATCCGGGCTTGAAGGAGCAGTGGATGAAGGCAGATCTGGATGACAGCGACTGGGAGACGGTGCATCCCTTCGACCCGAACATCGGTGCGTTCGGGTCCTTCCCTTGGGTCGGTTCGTTGTGGTTCCGCAAGGAGTTCTTTGTGCCCGACTCGTTGGTGGGGCGCGACTCTTTGCTCCGTCTGGGTTGTCTTATTGATGCCGATGTGTGCTACATCAATGGCCAGCAAGTCGGTTCGACGGGTTACCAGTATCCTCCACGCAAGTACAAGCTCCAGCCGAACTTCCTCAAGGCGGGTCGCAACGTCCTGTGCATCCGACTCAAGACCTATGGCGCGCCTGAGAAGTTCGTCAAGGACAAACCCTATCGCGTACTCTTCAAAGGGGGCGATGCTATCGACCTTTTGGGCAATTTCCGCATGAAGCGAGGGGTGCTCATGCCACCTCAACCTGGCGTGGAGGGTGTCAACAATGGACGTGCTTCGGCGCTGTATAGCAACATGATACACCCTATCCTGCCGTATCGCGTGGCAGGTATCCTCTGGTACCAGGGCGAGACCAATGCCGGTCGGCCCGAGGAGTATGGCCGTCTGTTGCCCGCCATGATTACCGACTGGCGAAAGAGCTTCGGCAACGTTCCGGCGTTGGTCTTCACGTTGGCCAACTTCATGGAGCGCCATACCGATGCCAATTACTATGGCGGTTGGGCACTGCTGCGTGAGGCACAACGTCAGTCGGTATTGAAGTTGGACAATGCCGCGTTGATCACCATGACCGACCTCGGCGAGTGGAACGACATCCATCCGTTGAACAAGAAAGAAGCGGCGCGCCGTGCAGCACTCCAGATGCGCCAACTGCGTGGCGAGAAGCGACTCATCAGCGAGGGCCCTGTCGTCGAGAGCGTCCGTTACGAGGGTCGTAAGGCGTTGGTTACCTTCCGTTTAGCTGAGGGCGATTTCCTCTGCGTCGCTCCTGCCACCGAGCAACATACGTCGCAAGGCATCATCCGCACGTCGGGTACGTTGCAGGGCTTCAAACTGGCGGGAGAGGACGGTGTCTATCGTTGGGCCGAGGCGAAGATCCTGCCCAAGGAGAAAGGGGCCAACGTGCAGGTCGTCGAACTCTCGGCACAAGGGGTGGCTGCCCCGAAGGGCGTTCGCTATGGCTGGGACGATGACCCACTCGTAACCCTCTATGGTTCAACGGGTCTCCCTGCTGCTTCGTTCGAGATAAAGTAAGAAAAATAAGTGAGTTAATGGCTAATCTGTGCGCTGTCGGGCAATCCCGACAGCGCTTTTTTTATGGGTGAACGGGGCGTTTTTATTATGGTTTGATTTGTTAGGTATAGTTGACAAAATTGCCTATTTTCCCACCTCTGTCTTACCGATTGAACGGTTTGTTCGGATTTTGCCCTGTGGTTTCGGCAAAATAGTTGTACTTTTGAACGGTTATTGTTTTAGACCGCAATGATCAAGGAATTGGAAATCGACTTATACTACTAATATTTTTTCACCATGAACAAGACCCTTTTATTATTGTCGGCCACTCTTCTTGTGGGAGGAGCGACTCCCGTTTCGGCTCAGGCTTGGTTGAAGTCGTTGAGCGAGAAGGCGGTGGAACGTGCCGTGACGAATGTGCAAAACCGTGTGGGGGAGAAGAAACAGTCCTCCTCTTCGACTACAGACACCCAACAGGAGCAGTCGGAAGCCCCCGAGAACTATGGTGCTTCGCTTTTCAGTTCGGCGGAGTATGACTTCGACGTCGAAGTAGCTGGTGCATCGTCCTTCGCCAACTTGACCAAGGCGATGCAGGCTGTCCCCGATATGCCGACGGCGGCGGTGTTGTTGTCCGAAGAGCAGCGCGCAAAGTTCCTCTCCAATACGTTCGCACCCTTTGCCCAATCGGTCAAAAAGACGATGGTAGAACGTGTTAAGCCTGTCGATTTGGGCATGGCGATGGTGCCCAATGAAGCGCAACGGAAGCAGATGAAGGAGGCGCGCAAGGCCATGAACCAACAGCAGAAAGCGGGGTTGGTGCCTACGCAACAGGAGATTATGCAGGCTCTGTCCGAAGCTAAGATTGACCTGTCGAAAGCTTCGGAAGCTCAGATTTCGGACGCCATTGCCGAGACCTTTTCCAAGAAGTGGAACATCTCGAAGGCGGAGTATGTGAAGATTATCGAAATGGCTAACAGTCAGCCCGATAAGGTGGAGGCTTATCTCCGTACGAACCATCCGACGCTCTATCAGCGATTCTATGCTGCCAATGCTGGCATCGACCCAAAGCAGGTGAAGAATGAGACATCGGGCAGTGAACGTAGTGCCGAACTCTTTGGCAACGTGAGCGAGATTCTCCAACAGTTGACTTCGGTGGGTTCTGACTATCGCAATGACATGGGACGTATGCAACGGGCGCAGCAAATGTCGGAACGTCACACGTCGGACTACGGCATGACGGGTGATGCGTTGAGCCTGTTGTCGGAACAGCTTTATAATGAATGGGTTGCGTCGTCTGAGTGCAAGCAGATCAACGAGATAGAGGCTGCCCTCCAAGCGCGTCTCGATGCGTGGGTCAAGACGTTGGGTACCAACGGGAAAGACGAAGTGGCTTATCCTGCTTGGTTCGGCGTCGAGCGCAAGAAGGAGAATGCCCTCATTGCTCAATGGAACAGCCGTATGGCGACCCGTTGGCTGTCGGTGGTAGTTACGCAACAGCAGAAGTTGAAGGCGCTCTTCGACAAGGCCGCTGCCCTGGAGGCCGAGAACGAGACGTTGAAGAGCAAGGATGCAGCTCAGTATGGTCGTAACTTACAGGTAATCTTGCCGTTGTATGGACAGCTGACATTGCTACTGGCTCCTTATCAGGATGCGTTGCTGTGCCCCTTCCTCTCGCCGGTGGAGGAGACAGGTGCGGTGAGCCTGGGTAAGGGCTAAGGGACTGAAGAACAATAAGTAAACGGCGGAGGCAGAACCTCCGCTTACGGAGAAAAGGGACGTGCCACATTGTGGGTAAAGCGTGTGCGACCGTGGTTGTGAAAACGGCGCACCTAAGTGCGGTGCGCATATATACATAAAAGAGAGAGAGCTTCCTGATGGAAGCTCTCTCTGTATCATTGGAAGGGCAAAGCCCTGAAATGCTTAATTGGATATCCTTAATCTCGACAGTAGAGACTTAGAACTTGCGGAAGCCCATGAGTTGGCGCATCTCCTCTACGTTCTTGCGGACAATGGCGCGGGCCTTTTCGGCACCCTGTTCACGCACCTTGTTGAGGTAGTCGGCGTTGGCGTAAATCTCGTTGTAACGCTCGCGGATAGGGCGGGTCACTTTGAGCACATCCTCGGCAATCTGCATCTTGAGGTCGCCGTAGCGGATAGAACAGTCGTTCCAAGCAGCGAGGAACTGGTCATAGACCTCGGGGGCGCTGACGAGTTTGAGGAAATAGAAGAGGTTCTTGATAGGCTCGTTCATCTCCGAGTTAGGTTCCGTTGGAGTCATATCGGTGACGGCCTTCTTGAACTTCTTGATGACAACGGCATCTTCGTCGTTGATATAGATGCAGTTGCCTTCGCTCTTGCCCATCTTGCCACTGCCGTCCAGACCGGGGATCTTGATGGGTTCGCCCTTGGCCTCGTATGGCTTCGGCTCGACCATGAAGTCGGTCTTGTAGAAGTGGTTGAAGCGGTTGGCGAAGTTACGTGCCATCTCCAAGTGCTGCAACTGGTCTTTGCCGACGGGCACGAAGTTAGCCTTGTGCTGGAGAATGTCGGCAGCCATCAGAACGGGGTAGGTGAGGAGTCCGGCGTTGACGTTATTCGGTTGCTTGCGTGCCTTGTCCTTGAAGCTGACGGTCTTCTCCAATTCGCCCAGGTAGGCATGCATGTTCAGGAGGGTGTAGAACTCGCAGGTCTCTGGTACGTCACTCTGCACATAGACGATACACTTGTCGGGGTCCATGCCGGCAGCCAAGTACTCGGCCAGGATGCTACGCACGTTAGGATTGAGCACCGATGGGTCTGGCTGTGTGGTAAGTGAATGATAGTCAGCAATAAAATAACGGCAATCGTAGTCGTTCTGCATATCGACGAAGTTACGCAGGGCGCCATAGTAGTTGCCCAAATGCAGATGTCCTGTAGAGCGAATGCCACTCAGCACGATAGGCTTGTTCATATAAGTATAAATTACTAATTACAAATTACTAATTACTTTCCCTTAGGGAAAATGACTAATTACTAATTACAAATTACTTTTTTTCCTTTAGGAAGAATAAAATTCGGCCGCAAAGTTAATCATTTTTGCAATATCCTCCAAATCTTTTCTTAATATTTATGTAGTTTCGTCGGTTGTTATTGACGAAACTATCAAGGAGTTAGTCAGTAAGATACCTGCCAATTTGCTTGAATTGGCCACTCTGTTCGATGCCATAGACGATGTGACTACCCCAACCTCCCTGATAATCATATTTCTCACTTTCATGCTTCTTGTAATAAATGAATCGGGGACGGAGATCTTGCACTTTCACTCCGCGCAAGAAGGTGTCAACATACTTTTTATCGACCCCTTCTTCTGCAAGGATGACTATGTGTATCCGACCGAAAGTGGTATATCCGATTACGTCGGGAGCTAAAAGGTAAAGGCTGTCAATAGCATGATACAAAGCCCTATCCCTTTCCTCATAATGGTCAATTGCCTCTTGATAATATTGAAAGGTATCCAGGTCTGCTTTGGGAGCTCCAAAGACCATGGTCTCGTATGTTTTCAGGAACGAATAATGTTCAGTGTACCTCTTATACTCCTCAATACTATCTACTTTGTATTCTTGGCTCTGAATAGGCAATGTCATAGTATTCGCTTCCTCTTCTTCTGCTTCAGGCACATCATCATCAGTAATTTGAAGTTGTTCAATAACATCTGGCATCGGTGGAGGAGGAAGAGGTGGAGGCATGAATCTGCCAAAATCGGGATAATCAATGCCATACGTGTTGCCTCCTATAGTCAAAGCAACCTTTGGGCAGTTTAGACTGTCTTTGATATGATATTGGAAGTATCTCCAATCGTATAAATAGACAAAATACGCCCACAAATAGAGTGTATCTTTGCTCGCAGGGTCGTCCTGTAAAAATGCTGGACGTATTTCGCTTGCATAGTCCCTTACGGCCAGTTCCAATGGACTGACCCTCTTCTGACAGGACGCTAAGATAAGTAAGCAGAAGGAGATGGAAAAAAACAGAAACAGTTTTTTCATGATGGAAGTTCGATAGTATGTCGAAAGATTGGGAATATTGTGAAGTTGTATTTGTTTGTAAAATAATAGGTTATGCCCTGTTTGGGAAAATTACTCAATGCACTGAGTAATTTTACTCAATGACGCTGCAAAGATAGTAACTTCTTGACAAATAAGCAACTATTTCGACGAAAATCTGCGTGTATAGCGATAAACTGGGTAGCCATGCATCTGGGTAATGCAAAAAAAGAAGGCTCGGAGATCCGGGCCTTCTTTTTAGAAATCCATATCGCTTACCGCTTGCCGCGATTGCTGCTGGAAGAGGAACTGTTGGAGTTGGACGAGCGATTGGTCGTGTTGCTGTTTCGGGTCGTTGACGTGGACGCATTAGAGGAGCGGTTGGTCGTCGTTCCCGCATTGGAAGAACGGGTGGACGACGTGCCGTTGCTGTTTCGGGTGGCAGGACTTGTCGTCGTCGTGCTGCGGTTCCTGCGGTTGATGTCGGGCGACTGCTTGTTGCCCGAATCGTCGCGATAGTACTTATGGTCGGTGCGATGGTGGCTACCCGAGTTGCTGTAGTTGTTCACGCGGTTACGCTCGTTGTCGTGGCGGTGACGCTCGATGGCTCCGAAGTCGTTGCGGCGGATGTCATGTCGGCGAGCCGGTTCGATGGCGCGGATAGAGAATGGTGCATAACGGTCGTGCATCTGACGCTCGTAACGGCGCATGTAATAGTCACGGGTCGCATATTTGGCGCGACAATGTGCTCCGACGTAGGTCTTGAAGTGCAAAGGGGCATCGAAATAGAAGAATGTCCGGTTGCTGTAGATGGTATAGATGCGGAACGACCACTGGCGACCTGTGCTGTACAGTGGACGGTAGAAGTATTCGCAATCCAGGAAACGGCGATACTGACGGCTGGTCAATACGTAGCGGATATCGTCATTGCGGTCATCCAGATACTCATAGTAACGGTCGATGGCATCGCGGTAACCATAGACGACATCGTCCATGATACGGTTGACCTGATAGAGGAAGTCGAAGTTTATCTCGTAGATATCATCGTACTGCCTTGGCGTGAGGTCCAATTCGTAGGCCATGCGGTCGCTGATGAAGCGGGCATGATTGCGTAAACTGCTGGTGCTGAGAGCAAACATCTGAGTCATGCTCAGGATAGCCAGGATGGCTGTCAACATTAACTTCTTCATAGTAGTATATTTTAAAGGGTTAATGACTCTTGTTTGCTATTAAGACGGTACTGCCCACAGAAAGTTTAAAAGAAGTTATCGGGAGTTAACGGTTCATTTTTCATTTTTAATTATTAATTTTTCATTTGCTTGACTGGCGAACGATAGGAAAACACCTCCAGGACGAAGTTGGCGGTTGCAATGAGTATGCCGCCGAGCAGTAGTGTGCCCACGGTGAGACTGATGGCAATCAGGTTCTCGTGAATGAAGTTCGACAGGTCGGCTTGCAGCGTGAGGGTGAACAATGAGCCCGGTTGCAGATAGAGGAGGGCAAAGGCCGTCAAGAGACCACCGCCTACGACACCTGCCACCAAGGTGATGACCAAGGTGCGCCGATAGCAACGCTTCTGAGCCAGTTGCCGCTGGGTGATATAGTCGATGGCATCCAGTTTGTTCGACAACGACTGCATGAACTGGTCGTTGTCCGACAACGTAGGGTGGAAGTCGTCGAAGAGCTGCTGTAAGTTATCGTCTTGCTTCACAAAATCTTCTTCCTTCATTGTTTCATCTTGATTTTCAATTGTTCACGACCACGCGAGAGTTGTTTCTTCACGGCATCTTCCGAGCAATGGACGATGCCTGCCACCTCTTGGATGGAGTAGCCTTTCAGGTAGTAGAGCAGGATGGCGGAGCGTTCTTTGGGTGGCAGGGTACGCAAGGCGGCATAGAGTTCCTGATATTCAAACTGGGCATCGGCGCTCGACTCGGCAGTCAGTACATCCGCCTCGTCGATGTTGCAGAAGTCCCGTTGCGTCTTCAGTCGGTCCAGGAAAGTGTTGTAGGCAATGCGGTAGAGCCATGCTCCGAATTTCTCCTGTTCGCAGTACTTGTCGCGTGCCAGGTAGGCCTTGATCATTGCCTCCTGTGCTATGTCGTTGGCATCGTCATGGTTGCCTGTGCACAGCGCCAACAGGAATCGTCGCAACGACTCCTGTTCACGGGTGACAAGTGCTGTGAATTGTTCGCGGTTCACTTCTCCAGAAATTTACCGTAAGCCTCCAAGTTCTGTGCCTCAGCCTCCATTTCTTTGGCGAGCATCCTCTTGCCAATGAAGAAGTTAGCCAAGAATCCCAGACCGATTCCTAAGAAGACAAGTCCCCAAACGCCCATAATCCAGAAGTCATCTTTGAAATTACCATACATTTCCTTATTTTCATGGTTCATATAGAATCCAGCAATGGCCATACCTAGACCAGCCATGCCGAACATGCTGCCCCACAAAAGGCGGGAGAGCAGTCTCTCCTTGATCAACTTCTTGTTGCCCGATGCCCCTCTGACGTTCATCTGCTTGATGAGTTTCTCAACATCGACGTTAGGGTTCTTATCCAGGGCCGACAACAGCAGTTCGTTTTGTTTGTCGATGCGGTGCATCTTGCGCTTGGTCAGGTTATTGACTATCATGACTGGAGTGACACATCCACAGACTACGAAAAGGGTGCAAGGGATAATGATATTTTCGATTCCCATAATAGTTATTTTTTTATTAGTGATACTTCATTTCACGTTGTCCCGAAGCCGATTGTGACGTCCCGTTTCGACTGTCGTTTCAACTGCTTTCACCTATATAACGGAGAAACTCGAAAAAAAGTGACCTCATCCCTGAAAAAAATGTTCAAAAAAAGTGTAAATACTTGTATGCATGTCCCTCTCATGTTCCGTTCACGGTCTCAGCTTGCTCCCTTTTTCCTACCTTGTTTCTACCTTTTTCTTACCTTTTAAAAGGGAGAAACAAGGGAGAAGGTAATCGGTAACCTGCGGGGATGATGCTGGGGGGAGCGAAAGGTTAAGCCCTAAATAGTAATCATTTTATCTGTTTTGTTTCGCAGTCAAAGGTTTTTGTATCATTTTTGTTTTGCCGTTTGTCGGAAAAGCCGTACCTTTGCCCCGTTTAGTCCGAGGATGCACTTCGGCGAATGAAAAACAAGCCCACAGGAAAAACTCTCCCTCTTGGGAGGGGCTATTTGGGCAACTATACATTACTGGAATGAAGCACATTTTACCCTTTTTATTTTGCAGTGCATTGGCGCTGCCTACCCTCCAAGCACAGACTTCGCCCAACGGCAAAGTGCAGGTGACGTTTCATGATGGCGCCTTGACCGTGTCCTGCCTCCATGCCGGACAGCGGCAGCAGGTGATGTCGCTCCCCGTCGCCCTCTCGACCGACAAGGCGCTGACCACCGAAGCGGGCGAAGTGAAATACGACATGCTGACCGGCAAGCGCAGTCATTGTTCCAATGCCTACACGCAATGCACCTATCAGTTGACCGACGGCCACACCCTGCAGGTGAGAGCTTACAACGATGGTGTGACTTGGACCAGCGACAACACGTCGTCGCCGGGTTTGCAGCAGGATCGGCCGCACTTGGTCGATTTCACCACGGCACAGAATGACTGGCTGATGCACTGGGCCGACAGTTACGAGGGTTTCTTTCCCAAGAACAGTAACCACAAGGAGGGCGAGCACCTGGGTTATCCGGCCTTGTTCGAATACAAGGACGGTCTGTTTGCCCTCTTGACGGAGTCGAACGTCGATAGCCTGGATGCAGCTTCCAGTTTCTTCCGCTCGGCACGCGAGGGTATCTTCGAGGTGAAGGCCGACGGCGAAGGTGGTCATGCCGACCAGACCTTGATCCTGGGTTCGTTGGCTGAGGTGGTGGCATCGACCTTGGTGGCCGACAACTCGCAGCCCTGCCGCTTGGAGGAGACCGCTTGGATTGAACCAGGTGTCGCCTCGTGGGTCTATTGGGCCTACAATCATGGGTCGAAGGACTACAATATCATCAAGAAATATACCGACATGGCAGTGGCATTGAACCTGCCTTACGTCCTGATTGATGCCGAATGGGACGAGGCTGCCCCGATGGAGTACAAAGGGGAGAAGATGCCGATGGTCGAAGCGGCCGTGCGCTATGCCATCGACAACGGCGTCAAACCCATGATTTGGTACAACAGCAGCGTGGGTTGGGTGAATGGCGCGCCGGGTCCGAAGTTCCGCCTCAACAAACCCGAGGACCGAGAGCGTGAGTTTGCCTGGTGCGAGAAGATAGGCGTGAAGGGTGTCAAGATTGATTTCTTCTCGGGCGACAACAACCTCAACATGCGTTATATGATAGAACTTCTGGAGAGTGCCGCCAAGCATCATCTGTTGGTCAACTTCCACGGTGCCACTATCCCGCGCGGCTGGCAGAGGACCTACCCGAACCTGGTCAGTACGGAGGGTGTGTATGGTGCCGAGTGGTACAACAACGTGCCGACTTTCACCAAACGTGCAGCGGCGCACAACGCTACGTTACCTTTCACGCGCAACGTCGTCGGTCCGATGGACTATACCCCTTGCGCCTTCACCGATAGCCAACATCCGCACATCACAACGCATGCCCACGAGTTGGCGCTGACCGTTCTCTTCGAGTCGGGCATCCAGCATTTGGCCGACCGTCCTGAGAGTTTTCTGGCCCAACCGGAGGCGGTCAAGAACTTCCTCTCGGAGTTGCCGACCGCGTGGGACGAGACTCGTCTCCTGGAGGGTTATCCGGGTCAGAATGCCGTCATCGCGCGTCGAAAAGGTGAACGTTGGTTCATTGCCGGCATCAACGGCACGGATGGAGAGATGACCTTCGACCTCCCGAAGTACCTGAAGATGTTGTCCATCAAGAAGAAACAACTCACGGTCTTCCTGGACGGCAAGAGTGCCAAGTCTCCTTGGGAGTTCCGCTCGTCGGGCAAGAAAGGTAAACTCTCGCCTGTCACTGTACCTGCGCGAGGTGGATTCGTGATTGCGGAGTAGACCCCCTTCCGACTTGCCCCTCGGCTAAAGCCTCGTCTTCTCGCTGAACGATTATCAATCGTTCTTTTCGCTGCGAGGACCCTGTAGGGGAGGGGTTTGTTCCTCCTTACCGCTGCGAGGACCCCGAGGAGAGGAGATTATCCTTCTTAATCGTTGTAAGAACATCGGGGGGAGGCGGT
>CACYQQ010000048.1 GCA_902776605.1 uncultured Bacteroidales bacterium
CGACGGCGAGAACATAACCGATATTACCCGAAAAGGTGGTCTTTTGCTTTCCGGCATTGGTTTCCGGAGCCGGAGCCGTTTCTTTCTTTTCCATAGTATTCTCCTTATCAGTCAACTGTCACAGGGGACGGTAAAAAAGCATCGTCGGGGAGTGCATGGCGCCGCCCATGCCCTCTCCGAAGGGGAGGGGATCACACCGCCAACACATAGGACGGGAAATCCGCTGAAGCTCTCAGTTCATCGTATCCGAAATGTAGTCGTAGCAGACGCGGATGGAGGTGACCGTGTCGCTGTCGCTGTCCATGTAGAACACCATGCAGTAGCTGTCGCCCGTATAGGCGCTCTTGTCGGCGTTCCAGTCGAGCGGATTGTAGAAGTAGTATTCCATCATGTAGGAATGGTCGGTTTCCTCGCCGAAGCGGTTGATGCAACGCCTGTGGAGTGAGTATAAGAAGTTCTGGAATGAAGAGCGCCAACAGGCTTGTGCTGCCCTGAAAATCACGCCGTTGCAAGCTGTTATCCTTTGCAGCATTGCCGAAGAAGAGACCGCCGACCGCCAAGAAAGAGGGGTAGTGGCACGTCTGTATTGGAACCGACTTCAACGAGGGATGCCCTTGCAAGCCGACCCGACCGTGAAGTATGCCGTGGGCGACTTCCAGTTGCGACGTATCTTGAACAAACACCTCAAAGTGCAGTCGCCTTACAACACTTATCTCCATGCCGGATTGCCGCCCGGACCCATCCGCGTGGTAGAGAAAGCAACCATTGAGGCCTTGCTGCGCAGTAAACCACATAAGTATCTGTATATGTGCGCCAAAGAGGATTTTTCGGGATTGCATAACTTCGCCACGACGATCCGAGAACACAACAAGAATGCAGCACGTTACCACAAGGCGTTGCGTGACAACCATATACGATAGGCAAACTATTGTTGAC
Source organism: uncultured Bacteroidales bacterium (assembly GCA_902776605.1). GTDB lineage: Bacteria > Bacteroidota > Bacteroidia > Bacteroidales > UBA3663 > Liminaster. The sequence continues at coordinate 937 of CACYQQ010000048.1, forward strand.
CCATGTTTATAGATTATTATGAAGAAATTACTCACTACTCTCTTATTCTTATTATTATACTGTAATGTGACCAAGGCTCAGGATTTCCAGCACATGGCCGGTGAAGACCTCACCTACCAGGCACCGGAGTCGTTGCCCGCGGTGGTGCAGACTGCCTTGCAGTTGTTGGGCCGAGACGTTCGTAACGTCTTGGGCGACACGCTGGTACAAGTTTCGGGTAGGGCACAGATTAACCTTCGTTTTGCTGCGCCCGACCGAGATCCATTGGCACAAAAGAAACAGGCTTTCCGCGTCTCTGTGTACGAGGGACGAATTTACGTGACGGGCAGTGACCCGCATGGACTGGCGTATGGTGTGTTGGAAATCAGTCGGTTGTTGGGAGTCTCGCCTTGGGAATGGTGGGCCGACGTAACACCGCATCGCCGAGCCTCGTTTGAGTTGCCGGCAAACTTCGTGACCATCCAATCGCCGTCGGTGGAGTATCGCGGTATCTTTATCAATGACGAGGATTGGGGAATGATGCCTTGGAGTAGTCAGAACTATGAACCCGAAGGGGGAAAGGGAGTGATTGGACCCAAGACCCATGCCCGCATTTTCGAGTTGATGTTGCGCCTCCGCGCCAACCTCTTTTGGCCTGCCATGCACGAATGTACACAACCGTTCTTCCTGACGAAAGGAAATCGGGAGATGGCCGCCAAGTATGGCATCTATATTGGTGGTTCTCATTGCGAACCGATGGCGTGCAGTACGGCTGGAGAGTGGCCGAGACGAGGCGTCGGTGCATACGATTATGTCAATAATGCGCAGAAGGTGAAAGAGTTCTGGTCGGCTCGATTGGATGAGGTCAAAGAGCAACCTATTGTCTATACCTTAGGAATGCGTGGTGTGCACGACGGTAAAATGCAGGGAGCCAAGACGTTAGAGGAACAACGTTCCGTCTTGCAGCGCGTGATAGGCGAACAGCGGCAGATGTTGCAGGAAAAGGTAAACGAAGACCTGACACAGGTGCCGCAAGTCTTCATCCCGTACAAGGAGGTGCAGGATATTTATGACAGCGGACTGGAGGTTCCCGAGGATGTCTGTCTGATGTGGTGCGATGATAACTATGGCTATATCAAGCACTTCCCGACAGCCGAGGAACGGAACCGAAAAGGAGGAAACGGACTCTATTATCATGTCTCCTATTGGGGTCGGCCACATGACTATCTGTGGCTTGCCACTTTTTGCCCCAACTTGCTTCGACAACAGTTGACGACGGCCTATCGTCAGGGCATCCAGCGGATGTGGGTATTGAATGTGGGAGATATCAAACCCGCTGAATATCAGATAGAACTCTTTTGCGATTTGGCCTGGAATGTGCAACGAGTTGAGGAGATGGGAATCCACAAACATCTGCATGATTTCATGGTGCGCGAGTTCGGAACAGAATGTGGACCCGACCTTGCCCCCGTCATGGAGCGGGCTTACCGTCTGGCCTTTGCCTGCAAGCCGGAGTTTTTGGGACACACAAGGACCGAGGAGAAAGACCCGAAAACCAAGATTGTGTCCGACATGCCTTGGAGTGAGAAGTATATCCGCAATCGACTGAAAGAATACGCGAACCTGTCCCAACAGGTGCAGGTAGTCCGTAACCGCATTGACCCCGACCGCCTGTCGGCCTATTTCCAGTTGGTACAATACCCTATTCAAGCAGCAGATCAGATGAATAGGAAGATGCTGATTGGTCAGTTGGCACGTCATGGAAGGGCAAAATGGAGTAAAAGCGATGCTGCTTACGATAGTATTTTTAGTTTGACGGAATTGTACAATAAGGGGCTGGACGGACGAGGAAAGTGGAAGGGCATCATGGACTGCCAACCTCGTCGGTTGGGTGTGTTCCTGCCATTGCAACATAGGATGGATTCTGTTCCGATGGTGCAGGAGGAGCATGTCGTTTATGAATGGAAAAGCACAGGTTTGTGGACCGAGTTGCCCCTTTCGGAAGGAGCGATTGTAGGCGATTTCCGTTGCGCGGGACATGACAGCATGTGCGTGATAGTGAAGATGTTGCCGACCCATCCGCTGGACAACAAGAACTTGCGCTATGAAGTGACTTTTGACAACCTGCCGCCCCAGGTGTTTTCGATTCGGACACAGGGGAGAAGCGAGGAGTGGAAACAGAATGTTCTGACCAATGCCAGCGTGCGGAAAATGGTAGTTCCGTGCAGTCGAAAAAAGAAACATCGATTGTCTGTAAAACCTTTGGATGAAGGACTTTGCATCGAAGAAATTGTCGTAATCAAAGTAAAATAGCCGTTCAAAAAGCAAAAAACGGGACAAAAAACGAGTTTTTGCACAGAAAATTTGGACGATATGCGAGAAAATGTTATCTTTGCACGAGATAATAATGTAAAGTTTTTTATGCCAGATATTTCAGAACGCGGCAAACAGATGCCCTTGTCTCCTATTCGTAAACTCGTCCCGTTGGCCAATGCTGCCAAGGCTCGCGGAGTCAAGGTGTATCATCTGAACATCGGTCAGCCGGACTTGAATACCATGCAGGCCGGATTGGATTCTCTCAAGCACATTGACCGAAAGATTTTGGAGTATTCTCCTTCAGAAGGTATCAAACCGCTGCGTGAGAAGTTGTTGGGTTACTATCATCGTTTCAAGATCAACGTTGATTTGGATGATATCATTGTAACGACCGGTGGCTCGGAGGCGGTGTTGTTCGCCTTTATGTCATGCCTTAACCCAGGGGATGAACTGATTGTGCCAGAGCCCGCTTATGCCAACTACATGTCGTTCGCTATTGTAGCCGGTGCGGTCATCAAGAGTATCCCAACACGTATCGATGAAGGCTTTGCATTGCCACCCATGGAGGATTTCGAGAAGTTGATTACCCCTCGAACCAAAGGTATCTTGATCTGCAACCCGAACAACCCAACGGGTTATCTATATACGCAGAAGGAGATGAATCAGCTTCGTGATATTGTCAAGAAACATGACTTGTTCCTCTTCTCAGATGAAGTCTATCGCGAATTTTGCTATACCGGTGCACCTTATATCTCTGCTTGCCATTTGGCAGGCATTGAGCAGAATGTCATCTTGATTGACTCTGTGTCGAAGCGCTATTCGGAGACAGGCATCCGTGTGGGTTCCATTGTCACCAAGAATGCGGCTGTGCGCCAGAATATCATGAAGTTCTGTCAGGCACGTCTCTCGCCCCCGTTGTTGGGACAGATTGTTGCCGAGGCCTCCATTGATGCCGATCCGGAATATATGCTCGATACGTATAACGAGTATGTGGAGCGACGTAAATACCTGATAGATGGATTGAACCGCATAGATGGTGTCTATTCGCCCATTCCGATGGGAGCTTTCTATACGATGGTAAAGTTGCCCGTGGATGATGCCGAGAAGTTCTGCGCCTGGTGTCTGAGCGACTTCGAGTTTGAGGGCTGCACCGTGATGATGGCTCCTGGAGCTGGTTTCTATGTTACTCCAGGTATGGGTAAGAATGAGGTGCGTATGGCGTACGTCCTTTGCAAAGAGGATTTGAAACACGCTTTGATTGTGCTTCAGAAAGCCCTGACGGTCTATCAAGCCACGGTGATGCAGAAGCCCGAGTAAACAATCTGTATGTCTGTAGCTTACTTCCTGGCCCACAGAATCCGCTTTCGGAAAAGTTCCGACGCGCAACGGGTGACACCTCCGGCTGTGCGTATTGCCATAGCGGGCATCGCTGTCGGATTGGTGGTCATGATTTTGACGGTCGCGATTGTTGTCGGCTTCAAACAGAAGATACGGGACAAGATTGCAGACTTCGGAGGACATTTGCAGATAGTGGCGTTGACCTCGGGAAAAGGGTTTGACAAGCAACCTATCTGCTATGGCGATTCTTTGCTGACAAGCATCAAGGGGATGGAATATGTTGCCAGCGTAGAACCTTTCATTACCAAACCATCGGTCATCAAGACGTCGGACGACTTCCTTTCGGTAGTCATGAAGAGTCAAGAGGGCTTGGACGAACGGGAAATCAGTATTAGCGAGTCTATCGCACGGAAACTCCATTTGAAGATAGGAGACAAGGTACAGGCTTTCTTCGTTCAAAACAGTGCCGCTGAGGGTGCTCTCTCGTACGGCAATGCAGAGGCCTCGGTCAAAGCGAGGACGTTGACGGTGGTCAGTCTCTATCAGACGCATTTCAGTCAATGTGACGACCAGATGGTGCTGGCAAACTTCGGAATGCTGCAACAGTTGGGAGCATGGGAAGAGGATATGGTGAGTGGATTACAGATTCGAGTAAATGATTTCGACCAGTTGTATGAAGCTTATGATGCCTTGACCGACCAAGTGAGTTGGACGCAGGATCGACGTGGAACTCAATACTGTGTACAGAACATCGAGCAACAGAATCCGCAGATATTCGGATGGCTCGAACTGCTTGATACCAACGTGTGGGTCATCCTCTCGCTGATGGTGGTGGTGGCTGCCTTTACAATGATAAGCGGTCTGCTCATCATCATCTTGGAGAAAGCGCAGATGATTGCCTTGCTCAAGGCTTTGGGATGTAACAACGACCAGTTGCAACGTACGTTCCTCTATGTAGCCATGTTTCTGGTCTTGCAAGGTCTCTTTTGGGGAGACATCATCGGAGTGGGATTATGTGTCGTACAATCGGTCTGGCATCCTCTCTCGCTGAATCCGGAGAACTACTACCTTGAATGGGTACCCATCTCCATTACAGGTTGGCAGATATTGGCTCTCAACTTAGGTGCTTTGGTCATCACGATGCTGATGTTGGTAGTTCCTTCGATGCTGGTGTCACGGATTTCTCCCGGTAAGATGCTGGCGGGTGAATAAGATAATAGAGGTTGACACCTAATATATAATATAATAGGTAGATTCCTTCGAGAAATAGTAAATAGTAATAATAAATAACCATTAACCATTTTAATTTCTAAACAAATGAAATCCGTTTTTAAGAAATGCTCCTACCTTTTAGGTATCGTGGCAGTTCTCGCAGCTACCAGTAGCTGTAGCAAGAGCGAAGTGATTCCGCTCGAAACAGACATAGATTTGGAGTTCTATACTCAGAACTTGCCGTTCGAGATTGGAAATGTCTTCCGTCCTGTCATTCCTAATTACGAGCAGAAGATAACCGACTTCGGTGGCGTGGGTGATGGTATCACCGACAATACCGAGGCATTTAACAATGCCATGAAAGCCATCTCTAAGGTCGGTGGTGGCCACCTCATCGTTCCTCACGGAATCTGGGTAACTGGTCCTATCCAGTTGGAGGATAACATTGACCTTCACCTCATTGACGGTGCTGTCATCTACTTCTCAGGTAACTTCGACGATTATCCGATTGTAGATTGCTACTTTGAGGGTCTGAAGACTCGTCGTTGCCAGTCGCCACTTAGTGCTAAGGGCAAGAAGAACATCTCTATCACCGGTTTCGGTACCATCGATGGTCACGGTGACGCTTGGCGTTGGATCCGTCGTAGTAAGTTGACCGAGAGCCAGTGGAAGGAGAGTATGGCCAATGGCGGTGTCGTTGACGTTATCAACGGCTCTGAGATCTGGGCTCCTACCCGTCCTATTCTGGAGGCTTTGAAGCAGGCCAACATGAACGTCGTTCAGTTTGACAATGAAGAGGATTGGCACAAGTATCGTGACTTCCTCCGTCCAGTGTTGCTCGACTTCGACAGCTGCGAGAACGTGCTCATCGAGCAGGTATGTTTCCAGAACTCTCCAGCTTGGTGCTTGCATCCATTCCGTTGCCACAATGTCATCATCAACAACGTATTGGTTGTTAACCCATGGTACAGCCAGAACGGTGATGGTCTTGACCTGGAGGCCAGCAAGGATGTGCTTGTCTTGAACTCTAAGTTCGACGTAGGTGATGACGCTATCTGTCTGAAGTCTGGTAAGGATAAGGATGGTCGCGAACTGAACTCACCTTGTGAGAACGTTATCGTGGACGGTTGCTCGGTATATCACGGCCATGGCGGTTTCGTTGTAGGTTCCGAAATGTCAAGCTCTGTCAAGAACATCTGCGTTAAGAACTGTACCTTCCTGGGTACCGACGTAGGTCTGCGTTTCAAGTCTAAGCGTGGTCGTGGTGGTTGTGTAGGTAACATCTACATCGACAACATCAACATGATTGGTATCGAGACCGACTGTATCCTCTTCGACTTGAACTACTCTGGTCTTTCTGCATCTGAGGAACGTGCCCTCCACATCAAGAAGGACGTTTCTATGGAGAACGTACCACCTGTTGACGAGACTACTCCTCAGTTCAAGGATATCTACATCAACGACGTAACCTGTAAGGGTTGTGAGCGTGCTATGTACTTCAATGGTATCCCTGAGATGCCTATCACGAACATCAACATCAAGAATGCTACCATCACGGCTGAAATCGGTCTGTCGGTGAACCACTCAGAGGATATCACCATCGACAACGTTCAGTTGACTTTGCCTGAGGGCGAGCCTGAATGGTCAACATTCAATGTGAAGAACCTCGTCGTCAACGGCGATACCATCAAATAAATGATGAAAAATCTTCTTTTCTTGGCGATGCTGGCGGGATTTGTCTCGCCCATCGCCTTTCCTTCTTTATCAGCACAGTCTCTTACTGTGACACTGAAGAATCCGAACAAACAAGCGTTGAAGGATGCTCCAGTGTGTGTTCCTGTGCCCGCTGTGGGCGATATCAAGAGTGCCACTGTCACTATCAACGGCAAGGAGATTCCTTGTCAGATGGATGACTTGGATGAGGACGGAAAGATGGATGAACTGGCTTTCGTCGTCGATATCGCCAAGAAAGAGAAACTTACGGCCGAGATTACTTTCTCGTCTCAGGTCGCTGCCCCCGACCGTTATCCCTCTCGTGTCCATGCCCAGATGTGGTTTAAGGACAATGACAAGAAACGTTCGTACACCGAGAAACAACATATTCCTACCGACACGGTCTCGGAGAGGGTGGACAACATGTACTCCAAGATGATGCACCATGGCCCTGCCTTCGAGAACGAGATGGTGGCTTATCGCGTCTATTTCGACAAGAAGCAGAGTACTGACCTCTATGGCAAACGTGTGCGTCAGTTGGAGTTGGCCGATGGTCTCTGGTACAGCAGCGAAGTTCCCCAGTTGGTCAAGGAACGCAACTTCGGAGACGACATTATCCTGGTGGGACAGACTATCAGCATCGGTACTTTGCGCGGTTGGGACGACAGCAAGGATGATCCTGCTTTTGCCGCGAAGCCATCGGCAGGCAAGGTCATCGACCCTTGCATGGTGATGATTGATCCCTTTGAATATCGTCAGGCGCATATCATGGCCAAAGGACCTGTTCGTACGGTTGTGGATATGAATGTCGAAGGTTGGCAATACAAAGGTCGCAAGTTGAACCTCAAGAGCCGCTATATTCTCTATGCCGGCAACCGTGAGTGTCAGGTCATTCAATATCTGTCGGAGAGTGGCGAGTCGGCCAAGAAGGGCAAGTCCGACCTCTCGAAGATGGAGTTCGTGACTGGCGTGCTCAAAGTGGGTGTCTTTAATACCGACTCTTTGGACCTGGCGGGTAAGCACTATATCTTTGACGGCAAGGGACTTTGCGCCTCCTACGGAAAGGATTGGCCCGATGGTAACCACAAACTCTATCCACAGATGTCGGCAGCAGCTTTGGCGGTAAGTATCTCGCCATCGTACGTCACTCGTACCATCGACCGCAAGGATCAGATTCTCTATGGCGTTCACCCGGACGAGAATAACCAGATTACTTACCGCATGGCATTCTGTGCGCCCGATAAGGAGGGTCCGCAACTGACTCCGAAACCTTGGACACCCAAGTCGTGGTTCGACTGGTGCAAGAACTGGAACAAGATCAAGCCGCTGGAGGTTGTCATCAAGTAATTTTCGATTTGGCTATTTACGATTTACAGATTTATTTAGTATTTCGGAAAATCGTTCATTTTTGCCGGAATAATTCGTACCGGGGGTTAATTTAATATTTATTATTTAATATTTAAGGTGCAGACGTATAGACTCTACGAAAACAACCCGAACCCGCGCATCCTATCGGATATTGCGGAGGTCATCAAGCAAGGTGGAATAGTCATCTATCCTACCGACTCGGTGTATGCCATTGGGTGCGATGCGTTGAACCAAAGGGCTGTAGAGCGTATTTATCAGTATCGACGGGAAGAAGTTCGGACTTCGCATCTCTCGATTATCTGCCGAGACATCAGTCAGGCGGATGAATATACGAAGATTTCCAAAGAGCAGTTCAAACTCATGCACCGCAACTTGCCAGGTCCGTTCACCTTTATCTTGGAGGCCGGTCTGAAGTTGCCCAAAGTCTTCCGCAGCCGAAAGACCGTCGGCATCCGTATTCCGAACAACAAGATCCTACAGGCATTGCTCGAAGAGTTGGACAATCCCATTCTGACCACCTCCCTCAAGGCGCCGGTAGAAGAGGATGATGCGGACCATATCAGTTACATGACCGACCCTTTCTTGATCGAGGAAACTTTTCAGAACCAGGCAGATATCCTCATCGACGGAGGATATGGCGAGGACATTCCTTCCACCGTCATCGACCTTTCGGAAGGTGACGTCACGCTCCTCCGACAGGGGGCAGGCATATTGAAATAAGGCAGAGATAAAAATGATATTTCCTACCAATTTCGAAGAAAAATTAGGTTTTACTAAGATACGACAACTTCTCCGAGACAACACCTTGTGCAGTCTCGGAGTTTTGCGCGTTGATGCTATGTCGTTCAGCGCCGACCGCAAGACCCTGCAACATGAGTTAGACTTGCTTCGGGAGATGATGCAAGTGTTGCAGAACACGCTCAAACCGATGCCGACCGACGGTTTCTACGACCTCTTGGAACCCCTCAACCGAGTCCGCGTGGTGGGCACTTTTCTGGAGGTCGAAGAACTCTTCCATCTGCGTCGCTCGTTGGCCTCCATCCAGGCTTTGGTCAAGTATTTCGAGGTCAAGCCCGACGAGGTGGCACTCTATCCCTTGTTGGCAGGCGAGGCAGCGACCGTCCGGACCTTTCCCGACGTTATCAACAAGATTGACCAGACGCTCACTCCGACAGGCGAGATCCGTGACAATGCCTCACCGCAGTTGGCCGACATCCGTCACCAACTCACCACGACGATGAATGGCATCTCCCGTATGCTCAATCAGATATTGCGAAGTGCCCAGAGCGAGGGTCTGGTCGATAAAGATGTGACCCCCTCCATGCGCGACGGCCGACTGGTCATTCCTATCCCGCCTTCCAGCAAACGCAAACTTCGAGGCATCGTTCACGACGAGTCCGCCACCGGCAAGACCCTCTACGTCGAACCAGCCGAGGTGGTCGATGCCAACAACCGCATCCGTGAACTGGAATCCGAAGAGCGTCAAGAGATTATCCGCATCTTGAGCACCTTGACAGGATTGATCCGACCCTATCTGCCCGACATGCGGCAGAGCTTTGAGTTCCTGAGTCTGATCGACTTCCTGCGTGCCAAGGCCAAGGTGGCAGAGATGACCGACAGTTGCGTTCCTTCTTTCTCGCCCGACGGTGCTACCGACTGGGTGCAGGCGCGCCATCCCTTGCTTTATCTCCGTTACAAGCGCGAAGGCAAGAGCGTCGTTCCGTTGGATATCCTCTTGGACCACAGGCAGAAACGCATCGTCCTCATCTCGGGTCCGAATGCAGGAGGCAAGTCGGTTTGCCTGGAGTCGTTGGGACTTATCCAATATATGTTACAATGCGGCATGGCCGTGCCGATGAAGGACAATTCGTTGGTCACCATCTACGACCATATCTTCATCGACATCGGCGACGAACAGAGCATCGACAACGACCTCTCGACCTACTCTTCCCACCTCCAGAACATGAAGTTCTTTGTGCGCAATGCCAACAACCGCACCCTCTTGTTGATCGATGAGTTCGGTTCCGGCACCGAACCTCAGATTGGTGGCGCCATCGCTCAGGCATTGTTGGGAAAGTTCAATCAGGCGAAGGCCAACGGCGTGATTACCACCCACTTCACCAACCTCAAACTCTTTGCCGACGAGACTCCCGGCATCGTCAATGGTGCCATGCTCTATGACCGTGCCGAGATGCGTCCGTTGTTCCGTTTGGAGATAGGTCGTCCGGGTTCATCATTTGCCATCGAGATTGCCCACAAGATAGGTCTGCCCAACGACGTCATCGACGAGGCCAAACGCATTGTCGGGTCCGACTACGTCAACATGGACAAATATCTTCAGGACATCTCGCGCGATAAACGATATTGGGAGCAGAAACGTGAGAAGATTCACCAGCAGGAGAAGAGTCTGGAACAGAAGTCGCAGGAGTACGACCTGAAGAGTGCCGAACTCAAGGCCAAGCGCCAGGAAGTGTTGCAGAAGGCACACGACGAGGCCTCTTCGCTCATGAAGGAGGCCAATGCCCGTATCGAGAAGACTATCAAGGAGATCAAGGAGGCGCAGGCCGAGAAGGAGGCTACCCGTCGTATCCGTCAGCAACATGCCGAATTTGTCAACAAGCGTATCGAGACCCGCCCTGAAACCCCGAAGAAACCGACTCCGGCACCCCAGGAGACTGTGCCGCTCGCGGTTGGCGGTTATGCCCGCATCAAGGGGCAAGCCACTGTGGGTCAGGTCATTGCCATCGATGGTAAGAAGGTGCAAGTGGCCTTCGGCATGATCCGAAGTACCATCGACATCTCCCGTTTGGAGGCGGTCTCTAAGAACCAGTTGAAGAAAGAGGAGAGCACCGACAAGATTGCTCAGTTCGCCACCTCACTCACGGGGGCTGGCTCGGGAGGCACCACTTCGGTCGATGTGATGGCACAGAAACGCAAGCACTTCAAGACCGAACTCGATGTCCGCGGTATGCGTGCCGACGAAGCTCTTCAGGCGGTGATGTACTTCCTCGATGATGCCTCTCTGCTCAGCATCGGCCAAGTCCGAATCCTGCATGGCACAGGTACCGGCGCATTGCGTGTGGCCATCCGCCAATACCTGGCTACTCGTGCCTGCGTCAGCACTTTCCGCGACGAACATGTCCAGTTCGGTGGAGCAGGCATCACGGTGGTGGAGTTGTTGTAAGGGGGACAGTAGATGTAAAGAAACCTAGATTGTCTCGATACTCCTAGACAATCTAGTCCCTACTATAAATATAAGCAGCGTGTAAATGTTTCTTTATACATTTACACGCTGCTCTTTTATGTTAATACAATGATTTCGTGAACTTTCGTGCGTTTCGTGGTTAACCCATTAGCCACCTTTGCAGGGTCCATGTTCAATCCTTGGAACCATCCTGACGGGTACGTTCCCGGAAGCGGTAGTAGGCCAGGTACGAAGAGAAGCCGCTGGCGATAGCAGCCGCCTCTTTGGTGTAGTTCGGATGCTCCTTGATGAAGAGGTCGAAGTAGCTCAATCGGAGGCTGTTGATATACATATAGAAGCCACCATAACGTTCCTGCAACGCCTTCGAGACATACGAGCGGCTGTAGGTGCAGTTATCTACGACGTTGTTCAACTTGAGGTGTGTGTTGAGGAACAGCTCCTTTCCCTTCACGTAGGTGTTTATCTCGCTGATGATGGAGTTGATCTTCTCCTCCGATAGTTCGAAGTTGGCATCGTGCTCGTCAATGTCTGGCATGATTGCCTTGCGGCGCCAGGCGGGCAGAACGGTGAGCAGGAGCATGATATTGGAGACGGCCAGGAGGATGTTGATGATGTCCATGACGTTCTGCGAGTCCATTATGTATGCCGGCCAGATGAGAGGGGAGAAGAAGATAGGGGCCAACCACACGCGTTGCGCATAGCTGGTGGGGAAATCCTCCTCGTTCGAATAGTTCTCGTCGCTCGACTCCTTCATCCATCGCCACACTTGCCACATGGCTGTGGCGCTGAAGCCGAACATGATGATGCTGACCGAGACGATAACATAACTCCATGCCTCCAGTCCTTCGTTCGTGAGGAAGGGTTCAGGCAACCAAGCATTGACTGCCAATGGTCCGATGGCCAGGATGGTGACGATGGCAGCTATCCAACTCGGTATGCGCCACGGATTACGTTGTTTGACCGAGCCGAAGAAGCAGAGCAGCAACGCTGCACAATAAAAATAATAGGTGCATGGAAAGTAGGATTTGTACAAAATCCAAGCCGTCGTGCTTCGTGGATTCATCATGTAGGGCAACAAGATGATGGCCGACATGAAGATGACAATCTGCATACGTCGGTCTGGCCAGAAAAACGTCAATTCGTCCTTCGTTGCCTGACAGGTATGAAAAGCACGAATGGCTGCAAAACAAAAACACGTCACAAGGTAAACGACCGTAGTCATACCGTGCCAATAGTAGTCTTCCATTTTCTTATCGGTATATCCTAACCCAATATCTTTTCTGCTGCGAATTTAGACATTATATTGGATTATTGCAAGTAGAGCGCCGATATTTTGTAGATTTAGCAGGGAGAATCTGTATAATTGTATGATTTTGTCAGTACAATGTAACATTTTTTGTACATTATGATATGTCTTTGTACAAATATACATGTTCCAAAAGGGGAAAATTCCTTACCTTTGCCGCACATTTACATAGGATACTTTTGGGCTAAATTTTTTTTCTGATTTATTCCATTTTTACTAATTTGGAATTAGGATAAAGTACTACGCCATTTTATTCAATCCTCTATTATATTCTGCGAGGCCGCGCTTTTCTCATTGCCAATTCCCAGATTCGACGGTCCTCGCAAACCTTTCGGAGTGTCGCGAACGTGATGTTCGGGGCACTTATTTTTGACCCCCTCCCGACCTCCCCGAGGGGAGGAGGTTATCCCTGCGGCACAAACTTTTTCTTCCTGCTAGAGGGTGTCTACGCCCCCCTCCTAATCGCTGCGAGAACCCCGAGTGGAGGAATTTTCCATACTCTTATCACCCCTTTGACCCATAACTGAAACACTACTTTATTTCTACCTTCTTTCTACCTTTAAAAGGGAGCAAAAAGGGAGAAGGTCGACCGAAGAGATGCCGCAATTCTATGGGAAAAGCATCTGGTGAAGTGGGCGGAGACCTTCCCCTCC
>CACYQQ010000049.1 GCA_902776605.1 uncultured Bacteroidales bacterium
GCCGGGCGCATCCTGGACCTCATGGCCAACGGCGACATCGAACTCATTCCCAAGCGAGGAGAGCATACCATCATCTTAGGACCTATCGACGACTACGAGGCCAAGTTCGACCGACTGGAAACTTTCTACGACAAGGTCTTAGACGAGAAAGGCTGGAATACCTACAAGACATTGAACCTCAAGTTCAAGAATCAGGTGATAGCCGAAAAGAAATGACAGAAGTCCCTCCAAATACTCTTTCTTCTATGAAAATCCTAACCGCCGCCATCCAGTTTGGTTCTTCGCGCATCTGCGCTGCCGCGGCAAAAATCAACGAAAACGGCTCCTACGAAGTGATTGCCATCGAGAGCGTCGCCACCTCGGGTTGTCTCCAATATGGCTGTGTCACCAACATTGACGAAACGGCCCAACGCATCAAGAGTCTGATGCAGAAACTCAGCAACCGCGTCATGGGCAATGGCTTCGGTGCATTGCAGTCGGCCTATGTCGGTCTGTGCGGCATCTCGATGCACAGCATGGAGTACCAGCCTACCGTGATGTTGCCCGAAGGACAGAAAGTGACCGACGACATCGTCCTGCAATTGCAACAGAAGAGCCGCGAGATTTCGATACAGGACTACGACATCCTTGGGTTGAAAGACAACGGCTGTACCGTGGAGGGCGAGACAGCACAGGGTCATCACCAACTCATCCTGGCCAACCACCGTCTCAAGCAGGGTATCTTGCAAGCCATGGAACGTGCTCACATTCAGGCCGCCGGTTTCCTGGCCACCCCGCTTCTGTTGGGCGACATCCTTACGACCGAAGAGAAGCAGCAAGGATGCCTCCTCTTGGACTTAGGGGCAAAACTCACCTCTATATCCATCTATAAAGAGGGCAAACTCCGTTTCCTGACCGTCCTGCCTCTGGGTTGTGACAGCGTCACCTACGACATCGCCAGTCTGGGTATGCGCGTGGACGAGGCTGAAGATCTGAAACGCACTTGGAGCGATGCCTCCAACCCCTCGGTGGACAAAATCCAAACGCCTTCGCTCCCCATGGAGGTCAACGTCAAGGAACTCAACATCATCACCATGAGCCGCTATGAAGAGATTGCCTCCAACATTCAGCACCAGGTCGAGAAAGCCGGCTATTCGAAACTTCTGGATGGCGGATGTATTCTCACGGGAGGCGGCTCTGTGCAGAAAGGTCTCACGACGTTGCTCAGTCGTCGGTTGGAGACAAGTCGCATCAGCACACGCAGTTGCAACACCATCCGCTACGCCAATTCGGAGCGCAAACCGCACTTGGCTTCCCTGATGTCGATGTTGAACTACTGCACCGTCTCTTGTGAAGCGCCCAAGAAAGCGGAACCTGCACCTCCGAAGGTGACTTCCGAACCCCAAACCGTCACGGCGGTTCCTGTCGGCGCCCGTCCTGCGAAAAGCAAGAAGACAGGCATCCGCGATTTCTTCGGTGACCTCTTCTCCGGCTTGGACGAGTAACCACTATACTAAATTACGAATTTTCTTAACCTGACTCAATATGGAAGAGAACAATAACGCTTGGCCCTTGTTGGACATCAACTATCCCGACAAAGCCCACGAATCCAGCAGCATCATCAAGGTGGTTGGTGTCGGCGGCGGCGGTGGCAATGCCGTAGCCAACATGTACAAGGAGGGTATTCAGGAAGTTACTTACCTGATTATCAATACAGACAAAAAGGCATTAGAGGCTTCAATCGTCCCCAACCGTTTGCTGATTGGCGATGGTCTGGGTGCTGGCGCCAAGCCCGAAAAGGCCGAGAAAGATGCCTTGGATGGTGAAGAAGCCATTCGCGCTGCTCTCAACGATGGCACCAAGATGGTCTTCATCACCGCCGGCATGGGTGGTGGCACCGGTACGGGTGCCTCTCCTATCGTGGCTCGCGTTTCCCGCGAATTGGGCATCCTCACCATCGGCATCGTCACCATTCCATTCGACTTTGAAGGTTTCCGAAAGATTCAGATGGCGCTACGCGGTGTGGCTGCTATCCGTCAGCATGTAGATGCATTGTTGATAGTCAACAACACTCGCCTCGCCGAGATTTATCCTGACCTCAACTTCTTCAACGCATTCAAGAAAGCGGACGATACCTTGACCACGGCTGCCAAGAGCATCTCCGATATCATCAACAAGACAGGTTATATCAATCTGGACTTTGCCGATGTTATGAGAACGTTAGAGAACAGTGGTGTAGCTCTTATCTCAACCGGACAGGGCTCTGGCGAGAACCGTCTGGCAACCGCTATACAGAATGCCATCACCTCACCATTGTTGCAGGACAATGAAATAACTTCAGCACAGCGTCTGCTCTTCGAGGTCTGCTTCTCGGAGGAGAACCCGATGACCATGAGCGAAAGCAAGGAACTCAACGAATTCACCAGTCGCATGAACCCCGACATCGAAGTTATCTGGGGTGCCATGGTCGATAACTCGTTGGGCGAAGACATCCGCATCATCGTCTTGGCGGCTGGTTTTGACTTGGACAACAACACAGGTCGTATTTCCAGCCGAGGCACCGAGACACAGCATGTCTCTCCTCCATCGACACCTCAACCAGCGCCTGTCGAAGTCAAAGCAGCACCAACGCCTGCTCCGGCAGAGCAATCTCAACCTGCCGTTACCGAGCAGCCGCAGACTACAGCCGCAGTAGCGCAAGCACCTGTCAATGAACCCGTTCCAAGTGCTCCGACCCCAGCGCCTGCTCCTACACCAACGCCTGCTCCGCCCACGTTTATCGACACCCCGGCGGCTCAACCGGTGCCAACAGAAGCAACCGAAGCAACTACGGCTACTGCGCCAATTGTCGATACGCCTGAAATGCCAGTGCCTCCTACAATGGCACCAGCCGCTGACCCGACTCCGGCCTCCGCTCCTGTCTCATCGGCTCCGACAGCATCGGCTCCTGTAGCCTCAGCACCAACTTCTACGCCAGCCCCCACTCCCGCTGCTCCTACCGTCACGCCAACGCAAGACCCCTTGCAGAGCATCGATGAGATCCGTCGGTACTATGGAGAAGAGACGGCCGATGGCATGCGTATGGATCAGATTCGCAAGAACTACTACCTGCTCGACAACGATGACCTCACCAACGAGGAACTGGTCGCTATGCTGGAACATATGCCGGCCTACAACCGCACCATCGAGCAACTCGGCGAACTGAAGAAGGTCTCTGCCCAAGCCAAAGAGCAGAACCCCACCCCCGCTGCTCCGAATAATGGGTATATCTTCTGAGGAGGCAGTTAACAGGAGTTATATGTTAATGGACAATTGATATTGAAAGTTGAAAAGTGAAAAAACTCCGAGTACTCCGAGTTATCAGATTATTCAGAGTTTTCCGACGACTCCGATTGCTCCCGAGTTTTTTAGCGCCGAAGGCCATTAGCGTGCAAAGCACCTTTAGCGGCGCAAATACGCCCATTAGCTTGACTTTCGCCTCGAGAACTATCGTCCGTTAACTCCTCAGGCGTTAGCCTGTTAACTCCCGTTAACTCCGAAAACCAACCAGTATAACCATATATTAACCCAAACAAAGTTTTTTATTCATGATTTTAGTAAACAATCTTTGCGTTCAATTTGGTAAACGAATCCTTTTTCAGGATGTGAACCTAAAGTTCACTCCCGGTAACTGCTACGGCATCATTGGCGCCAATGGTGCAGGCAAATCTACCTTGCTCCGCGTCTTGAGCGGCGAACTTGATCCTACTCGCGGTAACTTCGAGATGGGTCCAGGCGAACGTCTCTCCGTGTTGGAACAGAACCACAACAAATACGATGAATATACCGTACTGGACACTGTCCTCCGTGGCAATACGGTCCTCTACTCCATCATGGAGGAGAAGAATGCCATCTACGAGAAGGCCGAGATGACCGAGGAGGATGGTATGCGCGCCGCCGAACTCGAAGAGAAGTTCGCCGAGATGGATGGCTGGAATGCCGAATCCGACGCCGCTTCGCTGCTCTCTGGACTGGGCATCAAGGAGGACCTCCACTACATGCTCATGGGCGATATCCCTGCCAAGCAGAAGGTGCGTGTCATGTTGGCCAAGGCCCTGTTCGGAAACCCCGACAACCTCTTGCTCGATGAGCCTACCAACGACCTTGACCTCGACACCGTCATGTGGTTGGAGAACTACCTCTCTAACTTCGAGCACACCGTGCTGGTCGTTTCGCACGACCGTCACTTCCTCGACTCTGTCTGCACCCACACCGTCGATATCGACTTCCGCAAGTGCACCATGTTCGCCGGCAACTACTCGTTCTGGTACGAGTCTTCTCAGCTCGCTCTCAAGCAGCAGCAGATGGCCAACAAGAAGGCCGAGGAGAAGAAAAAGGAACTCCAGGAGTTCATCCGCCGTTTCTCGGCCAACGTGGCCAAGTCCAAGCAGACCACCAGCCGCAAGAAGATGCTCGAGAAACTCAACATCGAGGAGATTCAGCCTTCCACCCGTCGTTATCCGGGCATTATCTTCACGCCCGAACGTGAGGTGGGCAACAAGGTATTGGAGGTTCACGGCCTCGGCAAGACCATCGAGGGCACCACGCTCTTCCAGGATGTCAATTTCCAGATTGAACCAGGCGACAAGGTCGTCTTCCTCAGCCACGACCCTCGTGCCATGACCGCCCTCTTCCAGATTATCAATGGCGAGGACAAGGAGCACGAAGGCACCTACAACTGGGGCCAGACCATCACCACGGCCTACTTGCCTCTGGACAACTCTTCGTTCTTCAATACCGACCTCAACATGACCGACTGGCTCATGCAGTACAGCACCGACACCAGCGAAATCTACATCAAGGGCTTCCTGGGACGTATGCTCTTCAAGGAGGAGGAGGTGCTCAAGAAGGCCAGCGTCCTCTCGGGTGGTGAGAAGATCCGTTGTATGATTGCCCGCATGATGATGAAGAATGCCAACACCCTCATCCTCGACTCTCCAACCAACCACTTGGACCTCGAGTCTATCCAGGCCTTCAACAACAACCTCCAGACCTACAAGGGCGTCATCCTGATGTCCAGCCACGACCACGAGTTCATCCAGACCGTCTGCAACCGCGTCATCGAACTGGGTCCTAAGGGCATCATCGACAAGCGCACCGAATATGATGACTACATCACCGACGAGCGCGTTCAGCAGTTGCGTGAGAAGATTTATTAAATAAAGGACTCTCCCCGACCCTCCCTATGAGGGAGGGAGAGTTTTTCTGTTTTGCATCTGCTATCTCAACTATAGTCTCAATAATATCTATAATTTCTATATTCTCTATAGTTACTATAGTCAATATAGTCTCTGTTTCACCCCCTCTATTGCCTTGAGAAAATGAAATCCTCCATTACCTTTTTCCTTGCCCTCCTCTTGCCGACACTTGTCTCGGCGCAGAATATCCTCCAACAAGAACAGAACCGTCCTTTGGCCTTCCCAGGAGCCGAAGGTTGGGGCAGTCATGCCTGGGGCGGACGAGGCGGTAAGGTCTATACCGTCACCAACCTCAATGACTCGGGCGAAGGCTCTCTCCGCTGGGCGGTCGAACAGACGGGTGCCCGCACCGTGGTCTTTGCCGTCGATGGCACCATCGTCCTCCAGTCCCCGTTGCGCATCAACAACGACAGCATCACCATAGCCGGGCAGACGGCTCCGGGCGATGGCATTTGCCTCAAGGATTACCCCCTCACGGTCAATGCCTCCGATGTAATTGTCCGCTATCTCCGCGTGCGTCCCGGCGATGACGCTGGCAAGGAATGCGACGGCGCCGGCGGTGGCAAGTATGGCCAACACGACGTCATCTTCGACCATCTCTCCGTCAGCTGGAGCGTCGATGAATGTCTCTCTTTCTACAAGACCAAGAACCTCACCGTGCAATGGTGTCTCGCCAGTCACAGTCTCCGTAAGTCGGTCCACTCCAAAGGCAAACATGGCTTCGGCGGCATCTGGGGCGGCAATCATGCCTCTTTCCACCACAACCTGCTGGCGCACCACAGCAGCCGCAACCCGCGCTTCTCGTCGGTCGATAGCACCAACTGGGTCGATTACCGCAACAACGTGGTCTATAACTGGGGCTACAAAGCGGCCTATGGTGGTGGCCATCATGGCACCATCAACTTCGTGGCCAACTACTACAAACCGGGTCCCGAAACCGAACTGCACCTCTTCCTCGAAGTGGCTGGCGACGGCACCAGTCAATACTACGTGGCGGACAACATCATGACCGACGACGAACCTATGACCATGGACAACTACTCGGGCGTCAAGGACAAAGGTGACAGTTGCACCGTCCAAGTGCCCTTCCCCTATCTGCCTATCGACGAACAGAACGCACTGTTGGCCTACCAGAAAGTCATCGAACAAGTGGGCTGCAACCTGCATCGCGACAGTTACGACGCTGCCGTCATCGAACAGGTGCAGCAAGGCACCGGTCAGATCATCGACTCGCCCACCGAGGTAGGCGGTTGGCCCCTCCTCAAGAGCGGCACACCTCGCCCCGACTCCGACGGTGACGGCATGCCCGACGACTGGGAAGTGGCCCATCAGCTGGACCCCCAGAACCCCGCCGACGGCGCTGCCCCCTCTTCTCAAGCCCACTACACCCACCTCGAAATCTACCTCAATAGCCTGGTGAAGTAATAAAGGTGAGACCCTCCACCTCAATACTTTCAATATGTCAAAGAGCGTAACACAATCAACGAAAACGGGCTAATAAACGATAACGAAAAATAAACCGTTAAACGATAACCATTAACCATTAAACTTTAACCGTTAACCGAACAACGACGGCGCAAAGATACAAATAATAGCAGTCTCCTCCAAACAGCGGACTGCTATACTTTTTGCTATACTTTGCTATGGTACTATGACTATCAATCACTTACGATAGGTTATAACCACGAAATACACGAAAATAAGCTTCACTAAGCTTGAAATCCATCCAAAGGATTGAAACACCGTATATTCCTCACTTTCATTTACTTACACTCTATGTGTGCGGGACAAATCCTCCCCCTATGCAGGTCCTCGCAGCAAATTAGGAGGGTTGATAACCCTCCGCGAGAAGACGAGGCTTTAGCTGAGGGAGGAACGAGGGGGTCTTTATTCCCTCCTATACTAATTGCTATAGCATACTGAAAACTAATCGTTTAAGGCACTATAATAGACACTCTCAATACAATAACTCCCACCCTTTTGTGGGCAGGAGTAAACCATAAGGCTGAAAGCCTGTTAAGACCACAGGCGGGGGTACAACCCCCGTTTACGAATGCCAGAGGAAAAGAGTGCCGAAGGTACGACAGACCACAGGCAGGTGGTAGAGCGAAGCGAAACCCCTGTTAAGAAGGTACGACAGACCACAGGCAGGCGGCAGAGCGAAGCGAAACCCCTGTTAAGAAGGTACGACAGACCACAGGCAGGTGGTAGAGCGAAGCGAAACTCTTGTTAAGAAAGTACGACAGAACGCGCTGAAAGCGCAATACCGATTAGCCCAAAAGATTGAGTTCAATGGAGTTACAAGATTGAGTTGCATCGCTCTCGCAACCACTGAAAATTGGGCCTAATAGACATTTTGAGGGATGAAATGTAAGAAAAAATTGAGTTCAAATTAAGTTCTATTGATGAAGTATTATAACATCTCGCGTGTACGAAAGTGTAATTGATTTCCATTTATTGCGACCTCCAGAGCTATCGAATTCTCTAATTCTCATCCATTCAATACTGATATCTATTCCGTTGCGCACAAAAGAAAATTCTCTAATTCTCTAATTCTTGAGATTGAATCACCGAATGGAAAAATTCTTGAGCGAACCCACCTATGACCCTACACTGACCCACTATTCAGGAGGGCATGAGGAGAGCCTGAGATGACCGCAGGTCTCCCACAGCTCCCTAAAATCAGGGGAGCTGCGGGCGACCTGAACGTGTGCTCATGCCCTGCTGAATAGGACGACAACGGTAGGACGTGAGAATGAAAAGTGAAAAATTAAAAATGAAAAGTGAATTGCCAATTGAAAAGTGAAAGATGAAAATTGAGAGTTCCGATTTTCCCCCTCTTTAGGTGCGACAAAAGTTTTCAACAGAGCAGGTGGATAACTGAGCGGAAATGAGGGAAAGAGGAGTTATTCACGGATTTATCAACGGTTATCCACCCCTATCCTCAGGTTATCAACGCTTATGCACACAGTGGTGAACAAGCGGTGGAGAAAAAAAGAAGCGGGTCAGTCGCCCCAACAACGGGGAAACTGACCCACAAAGGAGAGGACGAACAAGGTCACTCCACCACCTTGATGGCGACAGCCTTGAGTTGCTGCCAACCGGAACGGTCGGTCACGCGCACCATGAAGTGGTAGTCGCCAGGGTCGATGTCGGCGGGAATCTGGATGAACTGTCGCGCCACGAAAGAGGTGGAACCAGCGGGGATGGCGAAATCCTCATTGTAGATCCAAGGGTGGACAGGTTCCTTCTTGGCATCCATCTCACACTCCACCGAAGAGGTACTGTGGGTGTGATGGTCGAAATTGTTGTGAATCTCGATGTTGTAGTTACCCAGTTCGTCGTTGTCGCCCAACAGATAGCAGAACGGCATCTCTTCGCCGCGACGGAAGGTCTGGCAGTCGGTGGGACAGGCATCTTCGACCGTATCGACGATGGTGGGTTTGGTCATGTCTTCCTGGTGGTCGGAGCCGCCACAGGCCGACAGGGCAACGAGCAGGGAGAGGAAGAGAAAAAACTGTTTCATATCAATAAATTAGGGGTTCAAAAACAAACAGGGACGGCAGACGCAAGCGCAACCGACGTGCGTCCGCCGTCACACAGAGGGGCGTTAGTGCTCGTGGTCATCATCATCGTCGTCATCCTCGTCGCCATCGTCCTCAACGAGTTCAATGTGACACTCGGCAGTGGTCTGTTGGCCAGCCTTATCCACGACGATGAAGTGCAAATGATATTCGCCCAACGGAGCATCGGCAGGGATGTCGATGTGCTCGTGGAACTCGGCATTCTTCAGCCCGACATACTTCGAGTCGGTATAGGATTTCTCAATCTCGAAGCCATGAGAGGCCTCCTGATGAATCTCGACGTCAATGCGCTGGATGAGCCCTTGGGCCACGATATCGGCCTCCAGATGGAGGTCATGACCCGGATGGGCATGCCGGCTGTTGTCGTGCCCCACCTCGGTGAGGGTGATGACCGGCTTGGCGACCTTGTCGTCGTCATCGTCGTCGCATGAAGTGAAACCTAAAGTGAATACTGAAACTAGAGCCAAAAACAGGCTCATATATTTGATATTTTTCATTATTGGAAAGTGTTGGGACAAGGGGGAAAGAAATTTTAAGGAGTTAATGGGAGTTAAAAGGAGTTATCGCTGCGCTCAGGGAGTTAACGGACGATTGAAAGGAGAATGAAAAATTAATATTAAAAGTGAAATCCTCTCCGTCTGTTAGCACCGAAGGCCACAAATCAATGAAAAATTAAAATTGAAAAGTGAAAAATGAGGTTTCCCTCCGTCTTTAGCGCCGAAGGCCATTAGCGTGAACGAAGTGAACTTTTAGCGGCTCGCAGAGCCCATTAGCCTCACCATCTATCGTCCGTTAACTCCACAGCCGCAGGCTGTTAACTCCAACTAACTACATGAAATCAACTCCTTTACAGAGTCTTTTCCCTTGCATGATTAAAAAAAATGTTAGAAGTCAACCGCCACCTTGGCCGAGAAGTTGCGGCCCGGTTCAGGGACATCGATGAGCCGGTAGAAACTGGTATGGTCAAAGTACTTGCGGTTGAGAAGGTTATCGACGTGCAACGCCACCTGCATGGAGCAGCGGTTCCAATGGAAATGGTGTCCGGCCGAGAGGTTGAGCACCCAATAGCCGTCGGTGGGTTTCTCGGGAGGAACGATGTCGTCCTGCCGACCCACCAGTCGGGCATTGACTGCCACGAAGGCAGGGAGGTCGGGCGACGTCATCTGTCGGCCCCACCCGAAAGCGTACTTCCCTTCCACCTCGGCCGACCAGGGAGTGGAGAAAGGCAACGTATAACCTTTCTTCAGCCCCGACTCCTGACGGGCGAAGAGGTATTCGCCTTGGAGCGTCGAACTCCAATGCCGGTCTATCTGCCAGGTCCAGATGGCCTCCCATCCGTAACGCAGCACCTCGGCTTGCGTGTAGTGATAGAGTTGCAGACCCTCCACATAGTCCGACGTTGGGTTGAGGTAGATATAGTTGGGGAAATAGTTCAGATAGGGTTCGAACTGCAACGACATCTGACCGTTGTCCCAGCATAATGCCATGTCCAGTTGGTACGACTCCTCGGCATCGAGTGCGGCGTTGCCACGTTCATAACGGAAGATATGGTAGTTGATTCCGTCGGCCCCCAGTTCCTTGGGAATGGGCACACGGAAACTCTTGCCGGCATTGGCCTTCATGACCCACGGACCCGACGAATAGTTGATGCCCGCCGACCAGGTCAGACTGTTGAAATGCCGGTGCAACGGCTGTGAGCGTTGTATATAGGTAGGTGTGCCATCCACAGGGGTCGGGTACCAATCGTGATAACTGTGTATGTGTGTGTCGGCATAATCATAACGGATGCCGGCATTCAGAATCAGGTTCTCGCGACAGGTGTATCGGTCCATCAGATAGACGCCGAGGCTGTGCACCTCGAAGTCCGGAATGATGAATCCCCATCCCTTGCGGCGATTGTGTTGCGTCTCCTCGTTGAGTCCACTCTGCACTTGGTGGTCACCCACATGGAGGTGGAAAGCAAGGTTGGCCGAGTAGGTACTCTTGTCGAAGACTCGTTCACGGGCATTGTCCGGCTTGGGCATGTAACCATGCGAAATGGGTTCCGAGCACTCCCGACGGTAGTTGTTCTGATAGGCGAGGTTGGTCTCGATGCCCAGCCGGCTGCCGTGCCACGTGGTGTGGCTCAGCACTTTGAGGTGGTTGACCGACTGATGCGGCAGGTCGATGTCGCGTGCAGAACGGTCGTAGTCGATGTCGGACAACTTGACCTCCAGACCATGCGCGTCGGCAAAGAAACCGCTCTTCGAATAACTGTCCGACACGCGCACGTCGGTGTGGAAAGTGTATCCGGCATAACCCACCATGACACTGCCATCCCGTTCCTTGCCTGCCGTGTTGCGAAGACGACGGTGGTGCAGGGGAATGCGGTAAGAGAAGTATTCGATGCTGTCGGTGGGCACACGGAAGTCGGCATAGTCGATCATCGTGAAATGTGCCCGATAGAAGAACTTGTTCAACAATCCACCCACCTTGCCCGACATGCCGACCTGGCCATTGTTGGTGCGACCGAACAACTGCACCTTGCCCTCCACCTTTTCGGTCGGGACATGGTTGCTGTAGAGGCGAAGCACTCCGCCGATGGCATCGCTGCCATAGAGCAAAGCGGCTGGCCCCTTAATCACCTCGGTGCGGTCGATAGCGAACTGGTCAATCTCCAGACCGTGATCGTCGCCCCACTGTTGTCCTTCGTGCTTGATGCCATCCTCGGTCACCGCCATACGGTTGTAACCCAATCCACGGATGGTGGGTTTGGACTGTCCGCTGCCGATGCTGATAGCCTTCACGCCAGGAATGTGCTGAAGGGTCTGCATCAGACTGCCCGCGAAATTCTGTTCCAGATATTCGTGACTGATCTGAACGCTGGTCTGGGACGTCTTCATCTGGTAAGTATGAGGATTGTTGCCCGATATGGTTACATCGTTGAGCACGATGGTACTATCCGGGCTGGCGCACGTCGTCAAGAGACTCGCCAAAAGGAATGCTGTCATTACGTCATGTCTCTCCGGTGCGTAGAGCCAAAGGGCACTACCGCATCGGTGGTGTATAATAATATGGAGTACGAAAAGAGAGCCCTCCCGTCGGAGGACAATAACCCTATAGGCACAATTCACCTATATATCAACAACAGCATGGGGGTGCCCGGAGGGCTGTTGGACCGCCCTTATACACACGTACGGAGGCGGTACGGAGGTCTTGATAGACGCTCTTAATTATTTTACAAACAAGGAATGCCACTGACGCAGTGGCGAAGAATGTCAACTGGAGAAACTGGCACAGCACGCAATCGTGCAACTGCATGTCGCCGGTGTCCAAGTGTCCTGGACAGCTCTCGTGGTGCACGCAGGCAGCACACTCCAAGGGCTCTTGCAGCTCCGTGTGATGGGTGTGAAAGGACGATGCAAGGAGCATTGGCAGATACACTGCCAACAACAGCCAACTTGCTATCTTACTGAAGTTTATACCTTTCATAACCATTTGCTGGAATCCTCGACCTTGCTGCCTATCAACGCAACTCGGCCTGCATAAATGCCCTTTTTGCGCCGCAAATATAATGCAATTTTGAGAATTATGCAAACAATTGACGAAAAAAGTGGTCTAAAGGGTTCTTTTAGAGGAGAGAAAGGTAACCATCGTCAACGTCGTTCCTGCTCTCCCCCGTCGGACAACGGAAAAAGTGAGAAACTATACTGAAACTTCCGTATAATTAGCACATTAAAATACTGAAAAGTCCGTATAACTGTTAATAATTGCTAAAAAACAGCCATTTTCGGTGAAAATATTTGGAGGTTGCAAATCTATATACTTACTTTGCAGTACAAAATCGAAGTCGAGCGGATATTCCGAGAACCCGGTTTTCTTCCGACTATTCCGAAAACTCTAAATACTCCGAGGACTCCGATTATGCATGAATTAAATTTATAAATGAGTTTTATGGCACAGAAAAAAACACTTACACGGACCGAGCTTCACATGATGAACCTCCTTTGGGACAAGGGAACCGCCTCGGTACAACAACTGCACGACGAGTTGCCCGAACCCAAACCACCCTACACCACCACCCTCAGCGTGATGCAGGTATTGACCAAGAAAGGGATTGTCTCGTTCGACAAGGAAGGTAGGACCAACATCTACCGACCCTTGCTGAGTCGCGAGGAGTATCTGGAATCGTTTGTTGATGATGCTCGCGACAACCTATTCGGCGGCTCGATTGTCAACCTCTTCTCCTTCTTCGCCAAACGCGAGAAACTGAGCAAGCAGGAAATACAGAAAATACTGGAGGAGATGGAGTAGTCCCTCGGGAAGGGAAGGAACAATGAAAAATTAACAATTAAAAATGAACAATGAAAAATGAAGGATGAAATACTAACATGAAAAACATTCTTCAAGTTATAGTAATCACCTAAATGAACAAACAATGGAAACACTAATCATTTTGGGTAAGTATATTTTGGCCACTGGCCTGTTGCTACTCTTCTACTGGGTGGTATTGCGCCACCGAGCAAGTTACCGTCTATGCCGCAACTATCTGAGCAGCATACCGTTGCTGGGACTGTTGATGTGCGTCCTGGCTTTCGATGTTCCCTTCTCGATGCCGAAAGGCGTGGAACGCAACATCGAGAAGATGGAACAAAGCATCACCCTGTGGGAACCAGCCGACACTCCAATCGAGGCAGAGAAATCGGCAGAGCCAACTGCTACCGTCAAGAATTCCGTGCAGGAGGTCGCACCCACGCAGTCGGTCCAGGCAGAACACATCGCCGCCCCGATATCGCCTAATGCACAGACTTCCAGCCGCTTAGACTATGAGGATTGGGCCATTCTGGCGGTCGTAGTGGTGTCCTTGCTGCTCCTCCTTTTCTTTGTCTATTACATTGTGCATGTGCTGCACATACGCCGAACGCTGCTTCGAGAAAAGACGGCCGAAGGGTATAGTCTGATTCGTTCCAAGTCGGTCAACACGCCATTCTCGTTCGGCAAGACCATCTTCCTCCCCTCGGAACTGGACAGTCGCAGCGAGGGCATGATTGTGCGTCACGAGAAAGCCCACATTGCGCACCGCCACTATCTGGAAGTGTGGCACATCGAGTTCTGGACCCGTCTGTGCTGGTTCAACCC
>CACYQQ010000050.1 GCA_902776605.1 uncultured Bacteroidales bacterium
TATTTTTGATTTTTCGAAAATCGATTTCGAAAAATCGAAGTGGTGCCAACGGGAATCGAACCAGTGACACAAGGATTTTCAGTCCTTTGCTCTACCAACTGAGCTATGGCACCATAGTTAGAGGTCGGTAGCGGACTCGAACCGCTGTGGCTGGTTTTGCAGACCAGAGACTAAACCACTCATCCAACCGACCATTTATTATTAAATAGTTGAGAATGGATTGATCCAAGCGTGATCCGCTTGGGGCTCGAACCCAAGACCCCAACATTAAAAGTGTTGTGCTCTACCTGCTGAGCTAGCGGATCAAAAAGTACGGAGGATGAGACTCGAACTCACACAGCCGAACGGCCACTACCCCCTCAAAGTAGCGTGTCTACCAATTTCACCACCTCCGCAGGTTGAATGAGCGAAAAACGGGACTCGAACCCGCGACCCCGACCTTGGCAAGGTCGTGCTCTACCAACTGAGCTATTTTCGCAAGATGCGAAAAACGAGCCAAGCGCGACTCGAAAGGAAAAAATGAATGAGCCAAGCGCGGCTCAAGCGGATGATCCAAGCGTGGCTCATCCTTTGGTTGCGGAGAGCTACTCGCTCATTCCGCAGGTTAGTGGTTCAACACCAACATTGTTGCGGAGAGCGGGATCGAACCACTGACCTCCAGGTTATGAGCCTGGCGAGCTACCACTGCTCCACTCCGCGATATCTGCGGTGCGTACGGGACTCGAACCCGTGACCTCCGCCGTGACAGGGCGATATTCTAACCAACTGAACTAACGCACCAAAACTACCACCGTCGCAAGGACGGACAGACAACAGTCTGTGAAAGCGGAGAGAGAGGGATTCGAACCCCCGGTACGTTTCCGTACGCCGGTTTTCAAGACCGGTGTAATCGACCACTCTACCATCTCTCCAATGTAGTTTTGTAATAACCGTAGCGAGAAAGGGACTTGAACCCTTGACCTTCGGATTATGAATCCGACGCTCTAACCAGCTGAGCTATCTCGCCATCAAACGAAGTGTGACCCCGGAGAGGCTCGAACTCTCGACCCACTGATTAAGAGTCAGTTGCTCTACCAACTGAGCTACGGAGTCATACATTGACCTTCTTACAGATATTCCTTCAATATGTCAAAGATCATTTGCGAAACTATCGCTTAGTGGGAGCAGATGGATTCGAACCACCGAAGTCGTAGACAGCAGATTTACAGTCTGCCCCATTTGGCCACTCTGGAATACTCCCAAATTCTTTTACCAAGAATTAAATATTAAATATTAAATATTAATTCTTAATTTAACTCAGAGAGCCTCTTGTCGGATTCGAACCAACGACCCCGAGATTACAAATCACGTGCTCTGGCCAACTGAGCTAAAGAGGCGAAGCGCTCCAAGATGGGCTTGAACCAACGACCCCATGATTAACAGTCATGTGCTCTAACCAACTGAGCTATTGGAGCAAAAAGATTCCCGCACTGTTGAGTCTCAGCATTGCGGGAATCCTCGTTTTAGTGACTCCCGCGGGATTCAAACCCACAACCTTCTGATCCGTAGTCAGATGCTCTATTCAGTTGAGCTAGGGAGCCATTGTATTATTTCGCAATGTCTATCAAAGAACGTTGTCGCGAGGATTTTTCCTCTTTAGTCGGGGTACCAGGATTCGAACCTGGGACCCCCTGCTCCCAAAGCAGGTGCGCTAACCGGACTGCGCTACACCCCGAACTTTGCATTACGAATGGAAGTGGTTTCTCAACCCGAAGGAGTTTTGAAATCTTGTTCCTTTCGTTTTGCGGGTGCAAAGATAGGGGCTTTTTCTGAGTTCTCCAAATATTTTGACAACTTTTTTTCAAAAAAAATGAAAATAGCCCGTTTTTGCCCGTTTTAGGGGGTTCAAAGAGGGATAATTGCTAAGTGATGTTGGCAATTTTATCCATTTCGGTCGATAAAATAGTCCACCAGTTGCATCAAGGAGGTGCGACAAACGTTATCGGGGAACGTAAGCAGGGCCTCTTTTGCCTCGAAAGCGATATTTTTCATGCGTGCCTGCGAGTATTCGATGCCTCCCATCTGCTTGGCGAAGTCCACAATGCGTGCCACTTCCTCCTCCGTAAGGGCCCGATTGGCCTTCAGTAGGTCCTTGATGACCTGGCTCTGGGTCGCCGGAGCATGTTGCAGGGCGTAGAGCAACGGCAGCGTCACCTTCCCCTCCATGATGTCGTGACCCGTGGGTTTGCCGACGGCATCGTTCGACGGGAAGTAGTCGAAGATATCGTCGCGTATCTGGAAAATCTGTCCAATCTTGTAGCCGATATCGCTCAAGGTGGCAATCTGCTCGGGGGTGGCACCGACCGACAAACCGCCGATGCGAAGGCAAGCGGCAAAGAGCGATGCGGTCTTGCCGTTGATGACACTGAAGTAGGCAGCCTCGCTCAACAGGTGGGCGCGGGCGTTGGAGATCTGCTCCAACTCGCCCTCCGACAAGATGGAGGTCATCTCCGACAGCGCCTGAATAATCTCCAACGAGCCCGTCTTGCTACAGCACAGCAGACAGCGCGCCAAGAAGAAGTCGCCCGTCAGGACGGCCACGCGGTTGTCCCAGACGTAGTTGATGGTGGCATTGCCCCGACGCTGGTCACTGCTATCGACCACATCGTCGTGCATGAGCGAGGCATTGTGCAACAATTCGACCGCCACGGCGCCGAGGATGGAGTTGGGTGTCACCTCCCCTGCCACCATCTTGGCGGTGAGCAAGGTCAGGATGGGGCGCAACTGCTTGCCTCGGCGATCCAGGAAATAGTGAATCACTTGGTCGGCCAAAGGCACCTGGGTGCAAAGCTCTTGCTCGAAAGCCAGTCGGAATTGCTTGAATTCTGCTTCGATGCACTGAATTGGAAGTTCCATACGTTATAATGAAAAATGAAAAGTGAACAATGAAAAATGAAAAATGAACAATGAACAATGAAAAATGAAAATTGAAATTCAACCGACTGCCACCCACCTTTAATACTACACATACACACGTTACGCGCGTGAACAATATAATATAATTAAAACAGGGACGGGCAAAGCATCGACCCTCAACGTACCGCTGACGTACTATTCAGCCAGGCATGAGCACCCCTTCAGCACTTGCTCAGATAGCCCGCAGGTCCCCTGATTTTAGGGAGCTGTGGGGGACCTGAGGCCTCCCTCAGGCTCTCCTCATGCCCTCCTGAGTATAGGATGAACGGTAGGTCATAAGGGGGTGGTTGGGAAACGAGGTCAACGGCGCAGCAAAACGGCCAATAGGCTCGCCGCAGCTGATTATTGCGTGCAAATATAGAGAAAAAACAGCAATTTACAAAAAAAGGGCGCAAAAAGTTGACAGATTGAAAAAAAGTATGTACATTTGCGGCTGCAAATCAATAGAATGTCGTTATTAAGGCACTAAGGTATTTAAGCAATAGAAACTACCTGGTAGCGACTTGGGGTGCTGGATGCAAGACCATCCGGCTGAGATCAGACCCACAGAACCTGGGCAGGTAATGCTGCCAAGGAAAGGTACTTCCCCCATTATTATGTCTTATTGTTTCACTTAAACATTTTTCAGGAATGAAAAAGGTATTGTTTATGTCGGCAATGAGTCTCATCAGTACAGCAGTTGCACAAGCAACCGCTGCCGACGGTCAGGACTCGCTCCGCATGGAGCAGCTCGAAGAAGTATCCGTGTCGGCTACCCGCGCCGGCGAAAAAACACCAATGGCTCACACCGACCTCGGCAAGAGGGAGATCGAAAAACAAAACATCGGTGCAGACATCCCCTTCCTCCTTTCACTTACTCCATCGGTAACCATCACCAGCGACGCCGGCAATGGTATCGGCTACACCACCCTGCGCGTGCGTGGCACCGCCCCCGAACGTATCAACGTGACTGCCAACGGCATCCCGTTGAACGATGCCGAGAGTGCACAGGTCTTCTGGGTGAACATGGGCGACTTCGCCTCGTCGGTACAAAACATTCAGATTCAACGCGGTGTGGGCACATCGACCAACGGAGCAGGTGCCTTCGGAGCATCGGTCAACATGCAGACCGACCACATCGGCAGTGACGCCTACATCGGATTCGACGCAAGCACAGGCAGTTATAACTCGAACAAGGCCACCCTCCGCTTCAGCACAGGTCTGTTGAACAATCATTGGGGTCTGCAGGGCCGACTGTCGCGCATCAGCAGCGACGGATACATCGACCGCGCTTCGACCGACCTGCACAGTTACTTCCTGCAGGCAGGTTACTTCGACGAGAACACCTCGGTGAAGTTGATTACCTTCAACGGCGTGGAGAAGACCTACCATGCGTGGGACTACACCTCGAAGTACGAGCAGGAGACCTTCGGCCGCACCTTCAACCCCTGCGGAGCCATGGACTGGGACTACACAAAGTATTACGACAACCAGACCGACAACTATCACCAACAGAACTACCAACTGCTCTGGAACCAGCAGATAGGCGACGAATGGTCGCTCCATACAGGTCTGCACTATACCAAAGGTGAGGGCTACTACGAGCAGTACAAGATAGAGGCCAAGTGGGCCGAATATGGTCTGTGGAAAGCCGTGGAGGGCGACATCCAGACCAAGGGCGAAGCAGAATACAAGCCTATCGTGAAGGGCGACCTGGTACGTCAGAAGAAGATGGACAACGACTTCTACGGCGCCATCGCTTCGCTCAAGTACGACAATCAGGACAACCTGGAGGCTACCGTCGGCGGCGGTTGGAACCGCTACGACGGCGACCACTTCGGCCGCGTCATCTGGGTATCGCCCACCCCCTACAAATACTATTATAACAAGGACCTGGATGCCAAATGGAAGGATGCCGAGGGCAACAAATATTTCTACACCTTCGACGACGCACGCGTATCGCAACCCGACTTCGAGTACTATCGGAACAATGCCGAGAAGACCGACATGAACATCTATGGCAAGGTGACCTACTCATTCACAGACGCCCTGAGCGCCTATGTGGATTTGCAATACCGCCAGGTGAACTACCGTATGCAGGTGCCCGAGGATTGGTTTGACGCCACCCGTGCCGACAAGTATGTCATCGACGATACCTACAACTTCTTCAACCCGAAGTTCGGCCTCTACTACAAGATTGACGACCACCAGAGTGCTTACGCCTCGTATGCCATTGCCCACAAGGAACCCACCCGCAACGACTACGAAAATAACCTGGGTCTGGGTATCAAGTCGGAGCAACTGAACGACCTGGAGGCAGGTTACTACTACCGTTCGGAGCAATTCTCGGCAGGTGCGAACTTCTACTGGATGGACTACAAAGATCAGTTCGTGCTGACCGGAGAACTGAACGACATCGGTGAGGCCGTGGCTATGAATGTGCCCGAGAGTTACCGCCTGGGCGTGGAACTCGAGGCAGCCTGGCAACCCGTCGATTGGTTCCGCTGGGATGCCAATGCCACCCTGTCGCGCAACCGTGTGAAGGATGTCACCGTGACCCTGCACAACTATGACTTAGACAATTACGCCGTTGCCAAAGCCGGCACCGCTCACCTGGGTGAGCAACCTCTGTCGTTCTCGCCCGACGTGATTGCCAACAGCATCTTTACCTTCAGTCACAAGGGTTGGAGTGCCCGCCTCATTGGCCGATACATCAGCAAACAGTATCTCACCAACTCAGGCTTCGACAAGATGACCTGCTGGGATGGCGAAGGAAAGACCACACAGGAGAGCATTGTGCTGGACAGTCACCTGACCAGCGACCTGGACCTCTCTTACTCGTTCGCCTTGCCAAGTGCGAACATCCAGAAGGCCACAGTGGGTGTAACACTCTATAACCTGCTGGGTACCAAGTACTATACGGGCGGTTGGGCAGCAACCAAGTACGTCAAGGAGGGCAACGAGGTGAAGGCATACAATGCCTCGTGCATCACCGACGGAGCGACCCGCGACCAATGGGGTGTAGGTTTTGCTCCCGCTGCACCATTCCACTTCATGGCACACTTGAGCATCCTCTTCTAAAAGCATCAACTAACATCCATCCGCAAGCATTGTGACTTGCGGATGGAGACACTCTGTTTCCTTGAAAAAAACGAAAACAAGAACGAAAACGAAAAACGAAAACGAAAAGACCGTTAAACGTTAACCCTTAACCCTTAAACATTAACCCTTAACCGAAAACAAAACCGGCCACGCCATGAGTCTATTCACTATCTTAGGATATATCGGACTGATTGTCAGTTTCATCTACCTGTTGCTTGAGTTCAAGCAGCGACAGTCGATGTGGTTCTGGTCCATCTTGTGTTCTTGCATCTACCTCTATATCTACATTTGCAAGCAACTCTATGCCGATGCGGGGTTCTCGTGCTTCAACATCTGCGTCTCCTTCTGGGGATTGTGGAAATGGTATAACCGCTTCAAACGCAACGAGAAACGATTGGGCGAAGACCCCGAAAAGAAGGGGTACATCGAATACCGCACCATCAGCAAGAGTTTCTGGGTGCGGGTGGCGTTGGTCACGCTCGGAGTCTATTTGACTATCTACGCCATCCTGCACTTCTGGACCGACTCGCCTGTCCCCCATCGTGACGCCTTCAACACCACGCTCAACATCGTAGGCACCTGGTTGTTAGGCTATAAGTTCATCGAAGTATGGGGCTTCTGGCTCCTGGCCAACGTTGCTTCGGTCTATCTCTACATCGTGCGGAGCGCCACCGACCTGGAGGTGTATGAACACCTGACCACCTCGGCTCCTGCCCTGCCCGACTGGTGCGCCACGTTGTTGGCACAAGACATGCTCTCCACCATCATCCTCTACCTTTTCTATAGCGGAGCCTCGGTCTATGGATTCTGGAAGTGGAAACACCAAGGCATCCGTATCTGAAATCGACGTAACCTACAGAGCAAAAACATGCGTACTATCAATATCGACGACTATGAGCCACAGGCTGTTATCTTGTGCTGCGGAGACTATCCGTCGCACCCCATGCCATTGTCGCTGTTGCAGAACAGCCCACGCGTGGTGTGTTGCGACAGTGCTGCCTTCGGGTTTGTCCGACAGGGCGGCGTACCGTGGCGCATAGTGGGCGATTGCGACTCGATACTTGCTCCGCGCGACGAAGAGGAACGCGCCATTCTGGAGAGATTCCGCCCCCTCATTGTCCATGAGACAGAGCAAGATAGCAACGACCTCACCAAGTCGGTACGTTATTGTCTGGAGCAGGGGCTACGCCGCATCGCCATTGTCGGCGCTACGGGCAAACGGGAAGACCATACGTTGGGCAACATCTCACTCTCCGTCGAATATATGCGCCTCGGAGCAGAGGTCCGTCTCTATACCGACTACGGGGTGTTTATTCCGTGTCGAGGTGAAAGTTTCTTCGAAGTCCCTATCCCTGAGCACTTTACCGTTGCACCCGACACTGACCCACATCGCCCGAAATCGACGCAAGTGAGTATCTTCAATTTCACCGCCCGACACTTCTCGTCGCAGGGATTGCGCTACCCCTTCTCCCACCTCGACAATTGGTGGATGGGCACACTCAATGAGGCCGTTGCATCGCCCTTCTGCATACAGGCCGATGGAGAGTATCTGCTCTTTATCAACTATCTGAAATAACATGAACCACCCCAAAAAAATATAACTATGTCACAGACGATAACCATCAACAACGAACCGCGACAGACCGAAGCCCAAACGCTGGAGGCATTGGCCAAGGAACTCTCCTTACCCGAACGAGGTGTGGCCGTAGCCATCAACAACCACATCCACCCCCGCGCCACGTGGACCGAAACAGACCTCAGCGAAGGAGATAACATCACAATAATCAAGGCTGCCTTCGGCGGATAAAAAGATCATCATGTTACAATTCATCACACACGAGACAAACGGAATCAGTTACCTGGAGTCGGTCAAAATAGCCCTGGAGGGAGGTTGCCGCTGGGTGCAGTTACGCATGAAGGGAGCATCGGTCGATGAGATTCGTCCCATCGCTCTGGAGGCCCAACGCCTGTGTCGAGAGGCAGGAGCCACCTTCATCATCGACGACCAAGTGGCATTGGCACAAGAGATTAAGGCCGATGGCGTACACCTGGGCAAGAACGATATGCCGATAGACGAAGCACGTCGCCTATTGGGCAGCGAGTTCATCATCGGCGGCACCGCCAACACCTTTGCCGACGTGGAGCAGCACTACCGAAACGGAGCCAACTACATCGGCTGCGGCCCCTTCCGGTTCACGACCACCAAGAGCAATCTCTCGCCCATACTCGGGTTGAAGGGGTACAGCGAAATATGCCGTCGGATGCACGAAAAGGGCATTTCGCTCCCTATCGTGGCGATTGGCGGAATCACATCCGACGATATTCCTGCCATCCTACAGACCGGCATCACGGGCATTGCCCTGAGCGGCACCGTATTGCGCGCCCAAGACCCCGTGGCCGAAACGCGGAGATTGGTGGAAATGGTGGAGAATCGAATCGGAAAGAAAGAATAGTAGTTAATGGGAGTTAGCAGAAGGAAGATGTAAACGCCGAAGGCCATTGGTCAATGGATAGCCTTCAAAACTATCGTCTGTTAACTCCAGATAACTCCAGTTATCTCCAAGCACATACACGAATAATCCAAATAAAAAAAAATAGATACATGAAAGAATTAGTTATTGCAGGCCGGAAATTCCATTCGCGTCTGTTTCTGGGAACAGGCAAGTTCAACAACAATGAGCTGATGGCCAAGGCCATAGCCGCCAGCGAGACCGAAATGGTAACGGTCGCCATGAAGCGCATCGAACTGCAAGACAAGCAAGACGACCTGTTGCAACATATCGTGCAGAACCCCAACATCCAGTTGCTGCCCAACACCTCGGGCGTGCGCAATGCCGAAGAGGCCATCTTCGCAGCACAGATGTCTCGCGAGGCCTTTGGCACCAATTGGCTGAAGTTGGAGATACACCCCGACCCACGCTACCTGTTGCCCGACAGCGTCGAGACCCTCAAAGCCACCGAAGAGTTGGTCAAGATGGGGTTTGTGGTCCTGCCCTACTGCCAAGCCGACCCCACCCTCTGCAAGCATCTGGAGGAGGCGGGAGCAGCAACCGTCATGCCGTTGGCCGCCCCTATCGGCACCAACAAGGGACTGAGGATGAAGGACTTCCTGCAAATCATCATCGAGCAGGCCAGCGTCCCCGTGGTGGTTGACGCCGGCATCGGAGCACCAAGTCACGCTGCCGAAGCCATGGAGATGGGCGCTGACTGCTGTCTGGTCAATACGGCCATTGCCGTGGCAGGCGACCCTGTGGAAATGGCCATTGCCTTCAAAGAAGCTGTTGTAGCTGGTCGACGCGCCTACGAGGCAGGGTTAGGTGCTATCAGCGACTGCGCCGAAGCATCATCACCCCTCACAGCGTTTTTGAATAATTAAAAATAAGAGGAGTTAATGGTATTGAACAGGAGTTATCGCTTCGCTCAGGTCCTCGCAGCGAATGGAACGATTGATAATCGTTCAGCGAGAAGACGAAGCTTTAGCTGAGGGGACAAACGGACATTACTACTGGGTGCCAGAAAGCAAATCGGACAACAAAAGCATCCGTCCGTTCACTCCTATTATCTCCAATTAACTCCTATTAACTCCCCCAAAAAATAATCGTTTAATCGAACATAACAACATGCCCAACGACAAGAAAGCTTACGCCCAGCGCGAAAAAGCTTATATGCAAGGACAACTCTTCCCCTACATCCAGGTAGGAATGACCAAAGTAAACCTCACTCCCACCGTAACAAAAGACAAGGACGGCATCCCACATACCGAAGTGAATGCCCCCATCTATATCTACGACACCAGCGGTCCCTATTCCGACCCGAACTACACGGTGGATCTGAAACGTGGTCTGCCCCGAATGCGTGAAGCATGGATCGAGCAACGCAACGACACCGAGCAGTTGACCGAAGTCACCAGCGAATACGGCAAACAACGGTTGGCCGACAAGAGTCTGGACCACCTGCGCTTTGAGCACATCCAATTACCCCGACGCGCCAAGACGGGAAAAGCAATCACCCAGATGGCCTATGCCAAAGCCGGCATCGTCACCCCCGAGATGGAGTACGTCGCCATACGCGAGAACATGAACTGCGAGGCATTGGGTATAAAATCACACATCACTCCTGAATTTGTGCGCGATGAGATAGCCCGAGGCCGTGCCGTGCTGCCTGCCAACGTGAACCATCCCGAATCGGAACCCATGATCATCGGCCGGAATTTTTTGGTCAAGATCAACACGAACATCGGCAACTCGGCCACCACCTCGTCTATCGAAGAGGAGGTCGATAAAGCAGTATGGAGTTGCAAGTGGGGCGGTGACACACTGATGGATCTCTCGACGGGCGAAAACATACACGAGACGCGTGAATGGATTGTACGCAACTGTCCTGTCCCCGTGGGCACCGTACCTATCTACCAAGCTCTGGAGAAAGTCAACGGCCGTGTGGAAGACCTGACCTGGGAGGTCTATCGCGACACCCTCATCGAACAATGCGAACAGGGAGTGGATTACTTCACCATCCATGCAGGCATACGCCGACAGAATGTCCATCTGGCCGACTCTCGCTTGTGCGGCATCGTGTCGCGCGGAGGTTCCATCATGAGCAAATGGTGTCTGATACACGACCGTGAGTCTTTCCTCTATGAACATTTCGACGACATCTGCGACATCGTCGCACAATACGACGTGGCCCTTTCGTTGGGCGACGGTCTCCGTCCGGGTTGTACTGCCGACGCCAACGACGCTGCCCAGTTTGCCGAGTTGGACACCATGGGAGAACTCGTCACCCGTGCCTGGGCCAAGAACGTGCAGGCCTTCATCGAGGGTCCGGGACATGTGCCTATGCACAAGATTCGCGAGAACATGGAACGTCAGTTGGACCACTGCCACGAGGCACCATTCTATACATTAGGACCTATTGTGACCGATATCGCACCTGGCTATGACCACATCACATCGGCCATTGGAGGAGCCCAGATTGCCTGGTTGGGCACGGCAATGCTCTGTTATGTCACCCCCAAGGAGCACCTGGCTCTGCCCAACCGCGAAGATGTGCGCGTAGGTGTCATCACCTATAAGATTGCAGCCCACGCTGCCGACCTCGCCAAAGGACATCCCGGAGCCACGATACGTGACAACGCATTGTCGAAAGCCCGTTTTGAGTTCCGCTGGCGCGACCAGTTCCACCTCTCGCTCGACCCCGACCGCGCCTTGCAATATTTTGAGGAGGCAGGACATACCGATGGAGAGTATTGTACGATGTGCGGACCAAACTTTTGCGCCGCCAAGTTGACCCATGACCTGAGAAAACTATGACTCCCGAACAGAAACGTCGGTACAACCGGCACATCATCCTAGATGGATTCGGCACCCTCGGGCAGGAGAAACTGCTGTCCGCCAAAGTCCTCATCATAGGAGCCGGCGGATTGGGAGCACCCTGTGCCCTCTACCTTGCCGCCGCTGGGGTGGGGACAATAGGTATAGCCGATGCCGACATTGTCTCGCTGAGTAACCTGCAACGTCAGGTTATCCATTTCTCGACCGACGCAGGACAACTGAAAGTAACGTCGGCCCAAGAGAAAATCGAACGGCTCAACCCAGAGATACATGTAGAACCCATATCGCACTACATCACCGCCGCAAATGCGTTGGAGACGCTGAAACCTTACGATTTCATCATCGATGCCACCGACTCTTTTGCATCGAAATACCTCATCAACGATGCCTGCGTACTATTGGGCAAACCCTTCTGCACGGCAGGAATCGTACGCTACAGCGGACAACTCATGACACACGTTCCAGGCTCAGCCTGCTACCGTTGCCTCTTCCCCGAACCGCCACAGGAGAATCAAGTCGAGACCTGTTCGATGGTGGGCGTGTTGGGTAGTGCCGTCGGCACAATGGGTACATTGCAAGCCACCGAAGCCATCAAATACATCACGGGAGTGGGTCAGCTGCTCACCAATGCCGTGTTGACCTTCGATGCACTCACCCTGTCCTTCCAACGCTTTGATGTCGAGGCCAATATCGACTGTGCCCTCTGCGGTCCGCACGCCACAATTCACGAACTGAACGAATACTCTTTCCAGCCTTGCCGGAAGTCATAGGAGGGGTTAAAAACAAGAAAAATAATCAATTGAACATGTTTAGCGAAGAAATAAACCAATACGATTGGGAAGAAATCACCCAGAAGATTGCCGCCAAAAGCGACATGGACGTGCGTCGGGCATTGGCCAAAAGCCATTGTGACGTAGAGGATTTCATGGCACTCATCTCGCCCGCTGCCGAACCCTATCTGGAGACCATGGCGCGCCTCTCACAAAAATACACGCGCGAACGGTTCGGCAAGACGATGTCGATGTTCATCCCCCTCTATATCACCAACTCGTGCTCCAACTCGTGCGTCTATTGCGGTTTCCACCGGGAGAACCCGATGGCGCGCACCATCCTGACCATCGACCAGTGCGAGGACGAATACAAGGCCATCAAGCGACTGGGTCCCTTCGAGAACCTTCTCATCGTGACGGGCGAGAATCCCGCCAAAGCGGGTCCTCAATATCTGGCCGAGGCATTGGACCGAGCCAAACCCTACTTCTCGAACCTCAAGATTGAGGTCATGCCCCTCAGCACCGAGGACTACGCCATGTTGACCCACCATGGTTTGAACGGAGTCATCTGCTTCCAGGAGACCTACCACCGCGAGAACTACAAGAACTATCACCCACGCGGCATGAAGAGTAAGTTCGAATGGCGACTGGACGGTTTTGACCGCATGGGCATGGCAGGTGTTCACAGCA
Organism: uncultured Bacteroidales bacterium; assembly: GCA_902776605.1. Taxonomy (GTDB): domain Bacteria; phylum Bacteroidota; class Bacteroidia; order Bacteroidales; family UBA3663; genus Liminaster. The sequence continues at coordinate 12,827 of CACYQQ010000050.1, forward strand.
TCGGCATGGGTGCCCTGCTGGGACTGGAAAAAGAGTGGAAGACCGACGTCACCCTGATGGCCTACCACCTACGCTATCTCCAGAAACACTATTGGCGCACCAAATACTCAGTGAACTTTCCGCGTATGCGTCCGGCTCAGAATGAAGGTTTTCAGCCAAACTGCATAATGACAGACAAGGAGCTTGCCCAAGCCACTTTTGCCATGCGTATTTTTGACCACGATGTTGACATATCATATTCAACCCGTGAGCCTGCCTATATACGTGATAATATGTGCACGCTTGGTGTAACTACCATGTCGGCGGAGAGTAAGGTGAACCCAGGCGGCTACTACACCTATCCGCAGGCGCTGGAGCAGTTTACCGTGAGTGACGAGCGCAAGGCAGTTGACATTGACCGCCGCCTGCGTGAGCTTGGACGTGAGCCGGTTTGGAAGGATTGGGACGCTTCCTTTGATTTGTTTGATCCGCATCATTAATATAGAATGGAACATCTGTTACAACGTAAGACTCAGCCCCTCTGTGAGGGGCCTCGGCCCTCCCATACGGGTCTGTGACCCTATGGGCCCCTCCCACTATATGTCTCCGTGGGTGGAGACACTTACTTATGCAACAGATGTTCCATTCTCCATTATCCATTAATACAATGATAATTGTAATTACAAAACCCGAATTCTTCCCCTCCGAAGCAGAGCAGATTGAGAGCCTGCTCCGCTCCGGCCGTGCAGATGTGATTCATATCCGCAAGCCTGGGGCGTCAGAGAGTGAGGTGAAGCGGCTGATATGCGCCCTGCCCAAGGAGCTCTACAGCCGTTTGGTGTTGCATGACCACCATCAGTTGGCGTT
>CACYQQ010000051.1 GCA_902776605.1 uncultured Bacteroidales bacterium
CGCAACGTCGTCGCCCTCGTCTGTTAGGGCAGAAGTGTGTCGGTTGTCATCTGTGCCGATTTGTCTGTCCGACAGGCGCTATCGGTCTTGCCAATCGGATCAACAAGCGGTCTTGACGTTTAGATATCTTTCTGTATTCTCTAAAAGACAATATATGGAAGTCTCCTTAAACAAGTGTGGGTTGCAAATTTTGTTTTGCGACCTACACTTGTTTAATGTATCTTTCCTATCAGTTCGTATGCTGAAGCTTCTGTTATTTCCACCTCATAGAACCGCCCAATCTTGAGGGCGATATGACTCTGGAGACTGTCATCAACGGCGGTCGGCTCCAATGGAAGGGATTCCACGGGGATAAGCACTTCGGGATCCACCTCAGGACTGTCGAACTCGGTGCGGCCGACGTAATATTCCCCGTCCAAGCGGTCGATGATGACGCGGAAGGTCTTGCCCACTTTCTCTTGTTGGATGTCGTTGGAAATCTCCTGTTGAGCAGTCATCAGGGTATCCAGACGACGTTGTTTCACCTCGGCAGGAACATCATCCTCGTAGTTCTTGGCGGCGTAGGTACCCTCCTCTTCGCTGTAGGCAAAAGCGCCCATGCGCTCAAACCTTTGTTCCTTAACGAATTGCATGAGGTCCTCAAAGTCCTCTTCCGTTTCGCCTGGGAAGCCAACCATCATCGTGGTGCGGAGATGAATGCCTGGTACTTGTCGGCGAATTTCGGTCAACAGCGAAGCGGTTTCCTCTTTCGTGATACGGCGCAACATACGGTCCAGAACATGGTTCGATGCATGTTGCAGCGCGATGTCTAAGTACTTGCAGACGTTCGGGTATTTAGCCATGACCGTCAACAAGTCCATCGGGAAATTGTTCGGGTAGGCATAGTGCAGACGCAACCACTCCACGCCAGGAGTCTGTGCAATCTTCTCGACCAGTTCGGCAATGTTGTACTTCCCGTATCGGTCCATGCCGTAGCCCGTCAAGTCTTGTGCAATGAGCTGAATCTCAGACACACCCTTGCTCACCAGATGTTTCACTTCGTCCAAGATGTCCTCCATCGGCCGACTCTTGTACTTGCCTGTGATGAGAGGGATGGCACAATAGGCGCACATGCGGTTGCAACCCTCCGAGATCTTGACATAGGCATAGTGCTTGGGCGAAGTCTGGAGTCGTTGACCACGAAGTTCGTCGTTCCACGAGTGACCCAGGTCAGCGAGAATCTGTTTCCAGTCGAACTTGCCGTACAGGTGGTCAATCTCGGGAATCTCTTCCGTCAATTCCTTGCGATAACGCTCGCTGAGACAGCCCATGACGAAAATCTGTCCAATCTTACGGCGTTTCTTCAGTTCGGTTAATCCGAGGATAGTATTGATCGATTCCTCCTTGGCATCGCCGATGAATCCGCAAGTGTTGACAATGACAATCTCTCCCTTGGGGTCTTCGGGGTCGTGGTGCAACTTGTAGCCACAGGCAGCGAGCTGACCCATGAGTCGTTCGCTGTCCACCAGGTTCTTGGAGCAACCCAGCGTTATCAAGTCAATTCTACCCTTTATCATCTAGTAATTTACTATTTGACAATTTACTATTTTACTATTTATTGAGCTATTGAAATATGTACTATTTCTTTGTAGCCAATATAGTACTTGCTCCTTGTCCTTTGTCCTTAGTCCTTAAAACAAAGATTCCACAAACGCCTTGTTGTTGAATACCTGGAGGTCCTTCATGCCTTCGCCCAATCCGATATAGCGGACAGGTGTCTTCAATTGGTCGCTGATGCCGATGACCACACCCCCCTTGGCTGTGCCGTCCAACTTCGTGATAGCCAATGCGCTGACGTCCGTGACGGCGGCAAACTGCTTGGCTTGTTCGAAAGCGTTCTGCCCCGTCGAACCATCCAATACCAGCAGCACCTCGACGGTGGCATCGGGTGTCACTTTGGCGATGACCTTACGAATCTTACCCAACTCGTTCATCAATCCCACCTTGTTGTGCAAGCGGCCGGCTGTGTCGATGATGACCACATCGGCCTGCTCCTTGAGTGCGTGGTTCACTGTGTCGAATGCCACGCTGGCGGGGTCGGAACCCATCTGTTGCTTCACGACGGGTACGCCGACGCGGTCTCCCCATATCTGCAACTGGTCAATGGCAGCAGCGCGGAACGTGTCGGCAGCTCCGAGCACCACCTTGTTGCCTGCCTCCTTGAACTGGTAGGCCAGTTTGCCGATGGTAGTGGTCTTGCCCACACCATTCACACCCACCACCATGATGATGTAGGGACGCTTGCAGTCGGAGCGAAGGGTGAACCCTTCCAACTCCTCGCGTTCATTTTCCTGCAACAGCTTGGTAATCTCTTCGCGGAGGATGCGGTTCAACTCGCTGGTACCGACATACTTGTCGCGTGCCACGCGATCCTCGATGCGCTCGATGATACGCAAGGTAGTCTCGACGCCCACATCGCTGGTTATCAGAGTCTCTTCCAACTGGTCCAACACTTCGTCATCGACGGTGTCGCGGCCTGCCACGGCGCGTGTCAGTTTCTCGAAGATGCTCTGCTTGCTCTTTTCGAGACCTTGGTCGTAGGTCTCCTTGTTTTCCTTTTTGAAGAAATCGAAAAATCCCATAGTTGGTTGTGAGGTTATGAGGTTTTAAGGTTATGAGGTCCTGAGGTTGTAAGGTCCTAAGGTTTTGAGGTTATGAGGTTTTCAGGTTCCTCAGTTCCTTGGGTTGTGAGGTGCAAAATGACCGCAAAGAGGCAGTTGCTTCCTTGCGGTCAGATTATATCAATTAAGTCTCTCTGCGAAAGATTTACTTAGCGAGAGTCTCTTTAACCAATTCATTTGGAACCATCTCCTCGACGAACATGTAAGCGCCAGTCTTAGGAGATTTTACTACACGGATAACCTTGCTGAAAGTACGGCCATCACCTGTTTTGAGGGTAGCCACGGTTTTCTTTGCCATAGTCTGTAGGTTTTAACTATTAACGTTTGACTTTAACTAACTCTCAGAGATTACTTAATCTCCTTGTGGATGGTATAACGCTTCAAGAATGGGTTATACTTCTTCAACTCAAGACGCTCGGTAGTGTTCTTGCGGTTCTTGGTGGTGATATAACGAGACATTCCAGGAACACCAGAAGCCTTCTGCTCGGTGCACTCAAGGATTACCTGTACGCGGTTGCCTTTAACTTTCTTTGCCATAATATTAACCGATTACATAACCTGCCTCCTTCAGAGCGGCAGAAATACCCTTCTTATTGATTGTACGCACTGCAGCAGCTGAGACCTTGAGATATACAAAGTCGTCCAACTCTGGAACATAGAACTTCTTCACCTGCAGGTTCACATTGAACAAGCGCTTGGTGCGGCGCTTAGAGTGTGAAACATTATTTCCACTTCCTGCCTTCTTACCAGTAATCTGACAAATTTTAGACATTGTTGTTCGTTTTTTGTATAAAACCGGACTTAATGGAAACCCCTGACAGAAGGGCGAGGATATCCGATTTTAAGTGTTTGTTGTTAAAATCGTTGTTTTCAGGACTTTGCTGTTGTCTTTTTCCGATAGGCGCATCACTTCCCTCGGTCAAAAACGAAGCTTTTGTCCTCAAAACGGGATGCAAAGTAAGCGAATTTCTCTTAAAAATGCAAATATTGTCACGACTTTTTAGCATTCCGAGGTCAATAATTGCATTAAAAGTCTTAAAGCGGCATCTGCGGCTTGCAAAATGACCGCTTCTCTGTCGCCTTCCAGGTGCAACGTGACGCTCTTTTTTTTCTGAATTTGGTGCGATGTCTTGTCCACCTTGACAGCGGCGACACAGACCGTCCCTTGCGGATGTCCATCGGCGGCACCTGGTCCTGCCACTCCTGTCGTGGCGACAGCACAGTCGGCACCGCATACGCGTGCTGCTCCTTGTGCCATTTGCCGTGCCGTGTCTTCACTCACCACGCCGTCGTGCAGCACCACGCCCAACACCTCTTCCTTTACCTGAGTGGCATAGCTGACGATACCGCCACGGAAGTAGTTGCTCGATCCGGCAATGGCTGTGACCATCGAGGCAATCGTTCCACCGGTGCAGCTCTCTGCCGTTGCCATGGTCAATCCCTTGGCTTTCAGCAGTTCACCAATCTCGATGCCCGACTTGTTACTGTCAATGAACCTTTCCATCAAGATATTTACTATTTAAGGATTTACAATTTACTATTTTTTGTCGGAGAACTCGGATTATTCAGATTATTCCGAGTACTCCGACTATATCAATTCTCAATTATTAATTGTTAATTATCTCGCTTCCAGTCTCAACTTGCCCACGCCGGCGGGGAGGAGTTTGGCATTCGGGTCACGATACTTGGCGTTGGTCCAGATGTCACCGAAGGGGGCATGACTAGTGTCATTGCCGAGAATGGCATTGTTCCACGAGTTGGCCACCCAAAGTTCCATCAGGTTGTTGCCGTGTTGCAGGGCATCGGTGATGTCAATCTCGTAAGGAGCCGTCCATATCGAACCACAAGGAACGCCATTCAGGCAGACCGAAGCAACGTCATGCAGGTCGTCGAGAACCAAGAACACGCGTCCCATCTCATTTCGGCGTGGCTTATATTTAAATGAGAAGGTGTAACGCACGCGGCCAGAATAATATTGCAGACTGTCGCCCTCCAACTTCGACCAGTCGGGCAGGGTGTCACTTTGTATCGACTTTCCGTTTTCGACAAATAGTAGGTGGTATGGTGTCGTGCGGTTCATTGTAACGACGTTTTTCGTCTCGACTGCCTTGGCCGCCTTGCCTTCTCGCAGACCGAACAGCACGAAGCAGGAACCATAGGCGGGCAGCGTAATGGTCGAGGTGATATAATCGCCCTCGGTGTTGTTCTTGATGCCGTTCAAAGGGACGTGGGTGTCTGTGACAGCGTCATAGACAATACCAGGACGGTTCCGATGGTCACGGAACGACACTTCCACCTGTCGCTCTTCGCCCTTCTGATTGCTCAGGAAGTAGATGTCTCCATTGTCCAACATCCTGTGCGTGAAGAGGATATCTTCCGGACAGAGTACGTCGGGCAGAATGCCTAAGTCCTTCAACTGTTGGGCGGTGGGTATCCCCTCGATGATTTTGAGGCGCAAGGACTTGAGGTGTTCGATGCCCTGTTTGGCGGCATCAGTAAGTGGCTGGTTATCAGGGTCCATCTTTCGTGCGCCGGGCAAGACAAACACTTTGTAGCGAGGACGATAGGGCGACTTGACGGGCTCCAACAGAGCACCGAAGTTGTACGAGTCATACAGATAGCCAGGCAACGGTTTCAGTCGGTCGGGCAGGACGGCTCGGCGTGGCATCTCGTGACCTGTATAGACAGCTACATCCACTATGGGTCGGCCTTGTTGCAACAATCGTTGGCAGCGAGTGATGTAATCGACAAACGCTTTGCCCTCCTTCCACCACGGCTGCGTGCGTTGGAAGAATAGTCCGATGCCGTCCAACGTCATACCTGGTTTCTTCTGTGGGTCGGGGTTGAGAGCATAGACGTGGAAGAAGAGTCGGTTGATGCCTAAGCAATATTGTTTGTCGAGCAGCGGTTTCAACTGTGCCGGTGTCTCGCTGAATAGACCACGCAATTGCGTAAATCCTTCTGCCTGAATGATTTGTTTGCCCCAGATGTGTCCGCCGCTGATGGCATCGAGCATGTCGTTGGGTTTGTCGTGGGTCGGGCTGTTCAACCAAAATTCACCCATCGGGATGTCGGCATGGCGATAGTGTTGCATACCGTCGCTTATCATGGTGGGGGCAACACTTTCGGCGCTCAACTGGCACCCTTGCTTACGTGCCTCTTTCACCAAGGTGGGGTAGAACTCTTCGTCCACCAGTTCAGCAATGGAGTTTCGTACATCACGCAAAACGCGTTCCGAGGTCTCTAGGTCCACCATCGGGATGCCCACCATGAGTGGCAGGTATGCCATCAAGTCATAGCCATGTTGGCGAGAGAAGTATTGTGCAAAGGTTTCTGTGCCGCCAGCACTTGTCTCGATGAAGTCGCTCCAGTTCTGACTGCCACATTCCCAACTATCGATGTGCATATATTTCAATACTCGGTGAGCCACTTCGGTGTCACAGTTCTTGAAGGCAGCGCCGAACCAGTTGTCCAACTGACATTGCACGGCGCGGCGTGAGAACTTGTCGCACTCCAGACCCTTGCAACTGCCGCCGGTGGCATTCTCGTGCAACGTGCTGGCATGGCCGATGCGTACAATGCGCCAGTCTCCTTGCGGCAGGGTGACGCCCTCTTTTAAGCGAATCACCTTATTCAGAGGTACATACATCTGGGGCGATGTGACACTCTGCTGCTGGGACGAGACGCGCCAGACGCGACCGCATTTGCCCTCCCAGTCATCCACGCGAGGGGTGGCAAGCACCTCCATCTTCTCGATTTTCAGCACTTTGCCCCACTTGCCGTTGTCCAGGTCTTCGCAACCCTTCTCCGACCCCTCGGGAGTCCACTCGAACATCAACTGTCGGGTCGTCACTGTGGGCAGTGCCACCGTGGTGGGTGAGTCGTAGTTCTGCCAACCATGCCGAGGTGGCACCATCTCCTTGATTAGCTGCATGTTACCCTCTTCGGTCAAGGCATAGACCTTCATGCGCAATGCCTGCAACGAGTTGTTGTAGGTAGTGATGCGCAAGGCGCTGACCGTGACGGGCTGGGCATACGAATAGGTGAAGCGGCAGGCCTCCTTGCACTTCAACCGACCTTTGGCGTCGATGGTGAATGCCTTGTTGTCGGAGGCTATGATGGGTTTCAACTTCGAGTCCTGCGGTTGGTAGGAGAGGGGAATGGCATAGGTGGCAATGTCTTTGTAGAACCCCTTGGGGGCAGCCGGACGCATGGAGCAACTCCACTTCAATCCTTTCGCCACGGAGAGGATGGTGTCGGTGCTTACCACCTGTTGCATACTCTGTTCCGGCGTGATCCACGGTCCTCCTGCCAGGGCGAAACCGTCACAGATGTGCATGCCGATCTTCAGTTCCAGACGGTCGGCCTCGTGCAAGGCAAAATCGACCATCTGCCACCATTCGGGAGTGCCCTGACGAATGGTTCCACCTAACTGCGGAGCACGCTCAATGCCATAAATAGGCATCAAGTAACATCCCTCCAGACCTATTTCGGCCATCGCTTCAAGGTCGGCGGTGATGCCCTCGCGGGTCACGGCTCCGTTCATCCAATACCAGAATGTCCAAGGTTTGGCATCATCGGCCTTGACCGATGTCTCCCATCCTGAACAAAACAACAAACTCGTCAATAGTAATAGTAGCGACTTTTTCATGGGAACATAAAATGAAAGAGAGTAATATAATTCTATAATTTCTATAGTATCTATAGTGACTATAGGCAATATACTTCTATATCGCTTTATAGCCACTATAGCCTCTATCTTATTCTTTTGTCAGCTCGCCCAACAGCGTAGCCGACGACGCCTCGGTAATCTTGACCTGCACCAAGTCGCCGGGTTTGGTATCGCCCTTGGGGAAGACGATCATCTTGTTCTGTTGGCTGCGACCGCACATCTGTTCGCGGCTACGTTTGGAGTAACCCTCGACGAGTACCTCGAAGGTCTTACCCACGTCGCGGCGGTTGCTCTCCAACGACAGTTCGTTCTGGAGGGCGATGATCTCGTTCAATCGACGGATCTTCTCCTCCTCGGGCACGTCGTCCTCAAAATGGCGGGCAGCGTAAGTGCCGGGGCGTTCCGAATACTTGAACATGAAGGCGCTGTCGTACCCCACTTCGCGCATCAGACTGAGCGTATCGGCATGATCCTGAAGCGTTTCGCCACAGAAACCACAGAACACGTCGGTCGAGATGCCGCAGTCGGGGATGTACCGACGCAAGGTGGCGATGCGGTCCAGATACCACTGACGGGTGTATTTGCGGTTCATCTTCTTCAATATGGCGTCCGAACCGCTCTGCACGCACAGATGCAGGTGATTGCAGATGTTGGCGTGCGCCGCCATGGTCTGTATAATCTTGTCGGTGAGGTCGTGCGGGTTGGAGGTCGAGAATCGTATTCTCATGCCTGGTGCAGCTTGTGCCACGGTGCTCAACAGGTCGGCAAAGTCGGTCTTCTTCTCGCCCTCTTCATAGAGGTAACTGTTGACGTTCTGGCCCAGGAGGGTCACCTCCTTGAATCCCTTCTCCTCCAAGTCTTTAAGTTCATTCAAGATGCTATCCACGCTACGGCTACGTTCGCGTCCACGGGTGTAGGGCACGATGCAGTAGGTGCAGAAGTTGTTGCAACCGCGCATAATCGAGATATAGCCCGAGATGCGACTGTTGCCAATGCGCTGTGGAATGACGTCGCGATAGGTCTCGGTGGTGCTAAGTTCCACATTCACAGCCTGTTCGCCTCGCTCGGCGGCCAGGATGAGGTTCGGCAGGTCCAAGTACGAGTCGGGCCCTGCCACCAGGTTGGCACCTTGCTTCAGCAGGTCCTCACGGACACGCTCTGCCATGCACCCTAAGATGCCGACTATCAGCTTCTTACCCTTGCCCCGCAGGCTCTTGAAATATTGCAGGCGCGAGTAAATCTTCTGCTCGGCATTGTCGCGCACGCTGCAAGTGTTGACAAAGACCGCATCGGCCTCCTCCAACTTCTCGCAGAGTTCATAACCAGCCATCTTCATGATGCTGGCCACCACTTCACTGTCTGCCACATTCATCTGGCAGCCGTATGTTTCAATAAATAGTTTCTTCATTTCCAATGTTAAGTTTCCTAAATGCGATAAGGGAGTTAATTGCATGGAGTTAACTGGAGTTATAAGTAGTTAACAGACGATTGTTGAAACTAATCGACAACTTTTGTCCTTCCGTGGTAATGTCCGTTAACTCCCTGAGCGAAGCGATAACTTCCGTTTACTACCCTTAACTCCGTAACCTTTAACCCTTAAAATGCAATCGCTTTCTTTCCGTCTCGGATATACAGTTCCGACTTCTCGATTCGGTCTTCGGCCACGCGTTGACCCATCGTGTTGTAGGTCGGGACAGGGGTCGAATCGGTTGCTACGATCTCCTCGATGCCAACCACAGCCACGCCCACATAGATAGGGAATTCGGAACCCTCCACCGGCGTGAGGTCCGTTTCCAGGTAGCCCTCGAAGCCCTGATGGGCGATATAGAGTTTGCCGGTCCAGACGCCCTTCTTGCGGAAGTTGTAGTCGAAGGTGAGTTGGCCCGACTCCTCGGGTGCCAACGTAAGGACGGTCTTGTTTTGCACCATGGCCGTGTCGCCTTCAGGTGAAATCAGTTGGAGGGTATATCGGCCCGACACGGTGTAGTCCGACTTGTTGGTGACCTTGCCTGTGAATCTCTGCGTGCGGTTGGCGGTCACGGTGCGGTCGGCGATGGTCCATTCCGATGCCTCCAACACACCCAGACGGTCGTCGCTCCGGACGAAGGTGCCCTTGTTGCTCTGGATGGTGCAAGTGTAATATTGCGGCAGTAAACCACAGGTGCGGACGATGCCACAATAGTTCTCGAACGTGCCGCTGGTCGGGACTATGCAAGGATAGACCTGATAGGTGCCAGCCCTCAGACTGCGAGGCAGTTGTACCTGGAGGTTTTCGAGGGCGGCAAATCCATAATTAGGACCCAGTTCCAAATAGTGCGAATACAGCGTGTATTGCACCACCTTACCGTTCTGGCAGAAGGCCAGACCGATGTTGCCACGCATCGACTCGTATGCCGAGTAGTTGTACATCTGTGTGATGCTGAACGTGAGTGGGTTACCAATGGTGACAGGCCCCGAGGTGTGGATGGTGAACTCTCCGAGAGGCGCCATCATGCTCGTGTAGTAGGTGGGGTTGGTCAACGAGCCCTGTGGTGCCAATTGGATAATGGCCTGTTGTTCAGAACTGTAGCCATCGGTGTTGGCGGTGCCGCCCGTGCTGTATCCATCGGGATTGAGGATCATGATGTCGAAGTAACCGTCCAGGTATCCGCCCCAACCCCAGTTGACGTGATACAGACCGTCGCTGTTGATGCCATCCACCACGAAGCAGTGGCCTGTGTCGGTCTCTCGACTGTAGCCGGAATAGATGATCGGGCGGTTCTCGTTCAGTTCGGTTTGGAGTATCTGTCTCCAATCCTCGAAGTTATAGCATTGGCGAAAAAGGGTCTGGGAATAAGGGTCATAACCCATGTTCTGAACCAGTCCGGCTTGCAGGGCACTGACCTGGGCCGCCGATGCGTCGGACGAATAGGCCATGTCGCTCATCACGCCGCAGTGGTACGAGAGTTTGGCCACCTCGTTCAGCTGCGCTTCCGACTGCGTGTTGTTGTACCTGGGGAACATCAAGTCGTAGTTGTAGGTCTGCTGAGCAAAGTTCACCGTCAGCGACCGGTTGTTCGCATCGGTGTGCGACCCGATGCCTTTGTCCGGATAGCGGTAGTGATAGACCACCTGCGCCCCCGCCGTGGCAACGCATCCCGTCACGCTCCGGCCCTTGCTGTCGGTCGGACAAAGTCTGTTGAAGGGGTCAGTCTGGTTCCACTGGATATTGCCCAACAGCGGACTGACCACCTGGACGTTGGCGGCCAACTGCTCCTTCGTCAGTACGCATTCAGGGTGCGACTCCAGGAACGCGGTCGTCTCGTCCACCCAACGCAGGAAGTCGCGCATGTTGTCGGGCATTGCCTCCTCGCTGAAAGTGCCGTTCTCGCTGTAGCCAATCACCGGGCGCAGCTTGTCCGACCCGCTCACAATGACGAATCCCTTCTGGTCCAAGTCGTTATAGACGTAGAGCGATGAGTGGCTCACTGCCACCATCTGCGGGTTGTCCAGCAATTGCTGGGCTACGACGTCGGCTTGCTTGAGCGTTCTGTTGGCTGCCCACAGTTGGCTGACGGCCGCCAATAGGCCGAGGAGTAAAAACTTCTTCATAAAGGGGTTTAAAATGGCTCAATAAATTCTCAACTTCAAGAATTACAAGAAGTTAAAGAATATAAGGAAGATAAAGACGATACAAGTAGTTAATGGGAGTTAACTGGAGTTAGCGCTTCGCTACTGGAGTTAACGGACGATAGAACGGAGATTCATTAACCCATAATCGTTAACCATTAACCCTTACCCACTAATCATGGGCGCAAATATAATTATTTTTGTTGACTTGACCAAAAAAAAGGTCTGCTTACCGTCAATTTGGTCTTCGAAAGCATAGCAAACTGTTCATTTTCAATTCTAACCCCTTCGTTTTTCGACCATCATTGTGACTCATTTTTCATTTTTTCTATTTTCACAGTAATCTGCTGTATTTCCCATTGAGTTGCCCTCGCCGTTTTGTCGCCCTTCTGCCAAAGATACTAGTTTAGAAGCAATTCACAACCGTCGTGCTGATGATGCTACTCCTGCTGCTGTTGTTGTAGCTTTTTAGCAGACAGCAATAATGGCAAACGACCATAATAAAACCCGACGAAAGTTTTTCTCTCGTCGGGTTTTATTATGGTCGTTATGTTGCTGCGGAAGGAAATCAGAAGCGGAAGTAAGTCTCAGCCCAGATTTCGTTGAAGTGCTTGTCGGCAGCACCACGGTTATCGTTGAAGTTGTACTGAATCTGGAACTTCAAGTTCTTGTGCAACTGGATCTCAGGAATCAAAGAATAAACACACTGAGCAGTTCTCCAACTCTCGTTAGCGCGATAAGTCTGATATTGTGCACAGAGGCGGAACCAAGAGTTGATTGGCATACCGCCAACCAGATACCAGGCATCTTCCTGAACGTTGCCGGAGTACTGAGAGTGACCCCACTCGCCGCGGAGTGACCAACCCTTGTTCTCATACTTCACGCCAAAAGCATACTTGTCACGGTTGGCAACATTGCCAGCACTTTCAGAACCATAGTTACCGGTCCAACCAAAGAGGCCGAGGTAGAGGTTCTTGATAGGCTGGAACTGGATGGTACCGATGTAGTCGAAGTGACCATCGACGTTGTTCTTGTTGATGCCCTCTCCATTCCAGATACCTACCTGATAGTGAATGAGGTTGTGGTTGTCCTGACCGACAGGGAGGAAGTCACCCTGTACCTGGATGCCCTGGTCACGACCACCGCCGCCCCAAGTGTCACCTTGGAAGTCACCGGTCATCTTCTTGGTGAAGAGGGAGTAGTCGCCCGTCGAGATATCCCAAGGGTTCATTGGGTTCTCGAAACCGAACGCACGCTTGAACTGACCAATCTTGACCATGGCAAACTTATAACGCTGCCACTCCAGGAAGACATCCTTCATGTGGAAGGCATTGTTGTTGGTCTGAATCTGAATGCGGTACTTGAAATCCTTGAGGATAGTGCCATCTACGTAGAAACGGATCAAGCGCTGGTTGAAACCGGCACCGCCTTTAGCCTTATCCTTGTCGCTGTACTGATAGCGACCAATATAGTAACCACCAAACTTAGGAGCACTTACAAAGTCGGTCACAGTGCGACCATACTCCATCTGCTTGGACGAAGCAGCCGACTCGGCAGGAGCTGCCATAGCCGACTCAACTGCGCTGTTGAGAGCAGAAGTCAAGAAGCCAGAGCCTTCCGACTCCACCTCGCTGGTCTCTGCAAAGGCAGGTGCCATCATGAGGCCAACTGCCAACGAAAGAACTGTTTTTTTCATGTCTTATTTATTATTTGATAACGATTACTGTGGGAGGAATGGGAGTTATGGGTTTAATGGGCAATTGGGTAGAAATGAATGAATTACCGAAAGGCTCAAACAAACTACTTTCTTCATTACCCTTTACTCTCTACTCTCTCTAAAAACCGCTCCCCTCTCCTCCATGCAGAGGAAAGGGGATGTTGTTTTTTATCCAAAGATGAAAGGAAGCTTGAGCCACAACATACCTGTGACGAGGCCCAAGAGGCCAACGAAGATACCTACCTTCATCATCTCCGACTGCTTGATGAAGCCCGTTGAGTGAGCAATGGCATTCGGAGGAGTAGAGATTGGCAGAATCATAGACACGCTTGCGGCAATAGCGACACAGAGCAACATCTGTACGGCACCGCCCTCGGTCAAGGTTGGTTCTACACCTGGCTGAGCAGGATGAATCATAGCACCTGCCACAACGCCCAAGACTGGAACCAACAGTGAGGCTGCTGCCGAGTGGCTGATGAAGTTCGAGAAGCCGAAGCAAACCAACGATGCCAGGATCATCACGAGCAATGGACTGAACTCAGCGAATGGGATAGCGTTGATCATCACCTTGTCCAAACCGGTCTCCGACAGAGCTACGCCCAGTGCGAAACCGCCAGCCACCATCCAGAGCACGGACCAGTTGATTTCCGAAAGGTCGTCCTTGTCGATGACACCCGTAGCGGCAAAAGCGGCGATTGGCAACATCGCAGTGATGAAACTGTTCAAGCCCAGACCCAAAACGTCGGCAAAGCACCACAGGATAATCGTGGCGACGAAAGTAGCGATGACGACCCACGTCTTGTAGGTCCATTTCAGTTCTCCGTCAATCTTCAGCACAATCTCCTTCTGCTGGAAGGGGAACATCACACGCAGCAGGAACCAACCAGCCAAGAGCAAGAAGACCACGAAAGGAACAATCTTGACTCAAGTAACCCAACACGATGGTGTTAGGAGGTGTACCAATAGGGGTGGCAATACCGCCGATGTTAGCACCCAGAGGAATGGCAAGCGCCAATGCGGTGCGGTCCTTGCTGCCCTCTGGCATAGCGCGGAGCACAGGTGCCAGGAAGGCCAACATCATAGCGGCAGTAGCCGTGTTGCTGACGAAAGCCGAGAAGATGGCAGTCACCACAATGAAGCCCAACAGCACATTCTTTGGCTTGGTGCCGAACGGGGTCAACAACTTCTTGGCCAACACAACGTCGATACCGGTCTTGGTCAAAGCAATCGCCAAGATGAAACCACCGATGAAGAGCATGATGGTCGGATTGGCAAAGCAAGCCATAATCGACTTGTAAGAGACATATTTATAGGCCAATGCCGTCGTGACCGTACCATCGTCGGCAGTATTGACTACATGCTCAACGAGGGGCGCCAATCCCTTGTCACATATCGTGAACAACATGACCACAATGATGATGACCGACGTACACCAAGAAGGCATGGACTCGGTGAGCCACATGACGGCTGCAAACACAAAGATGGCGATAACTCGCTGCTGCACAGGGTTCAACCCTGGGATACCGAACAACTCGGTAGGAAGCAAGGCAATCACGAACGCCAACACGGCGGCAATGGTGGCCTTGATATAACCATTCAGCTGAAAACGCTGCTTGGCTTTCTGCTTATGGTAAGCTTTTGCAAGATTGCTACCTTTAAAACTATTAAACATTGAATAATGGGTTTGATAATAATACTTAAATTTTCGCTTCTATTCTATTATTGCGGGTGCAAAGATAGCACTTTTATAGCTGCCACGGACTGAACCACCCGTATTTTTTACTTATAAACTTACAAATTGATATTGCAAGACAAGTCCACTTGGCAAATTCCTCCACATAGTCAAGAAGATACACCTCTCCCTAGCCCCGTTTGATCCGTCATTCAGCACTACAAAAATACCACTTTGTCCCACCATTTCTCCGTCAATAAAACTCCGTGTTGTCCAATCGAAAATAAAAAAAGCCCGACTATCTCGGGCTATAAGGAACTCCATCAATTCAACTTAATCAAAACTCAATTTCTCTGTAGTCGCAAGAGCAATGCAAATCAAATTTGTGATTCCGTTTTTCAATCAGATACGAAAAAAGCGCTGCCGCAAAAAAGCGACAGCGCAAATTTAATATCAGTGTTTGTCCGTTGAATTCGCGTCATCTGCGTTCAAAGGGGAACACACATTAGCGGACAACCATTTTCTTGCCTCCTACGACGTAGAGCCCCTTGCCGAGGTTTTGGGTGTTGACCAAACGGCCGCAGAGGTCGTAGGCAACCGATTCGGAAACGGTCTGGCGGAGATTGTCGATGCCCGAAACTGGCTCGCTGACAACCACTTCGTCCAAGAAGAAACGACCCTTTTCGGTGGCGATGGTCAACTTCATGGTGCCATTGCCCGTCAACTTGAACTTGCAGATAGAGAAAGCACCCTTCGAAATCTCTTGTGTGGTGGCCGAGATGGTACCACCTGTCACCGAAAGGTTGAGTTTCACACCATCTTTTGAGCTGTCCCAAGCGCCGGCATAGAAACTGAGGTCGGCCTCGCCGTTCACGGTGAAACTTGGTGTCGTGACAGAGCCTGCTGTAGAAGTGTTGCCGAAGCGGGCGCACTTGTAAGCACCGTAAGCTTTTTCGGCTACCCAACCATCGTTGTCTGGCTCAAATTCGGAAGCTGCCACCTGGCCGCTCCAGGAATTGTCGTTGCCACCGGTGCCGGTGCACTGGTCGAACGACTCGTAGAAGATGACGCCCTCCGGCAAGTCGGTGCCCGTTCCGCTGCCGTTGCCTGTGTCGGTATTGTCACCCTCTTCGCCACTGCCGCTGTTGTCGGGCGCAAAGTGGAAGCTCATGGTGCCATCCTCATTCTGTGTGATGTCTGTGATGCTGATATTCATCAACTTACGACCATCCGTGTTCTTGTTGTAAAGGAACGCGCGTGGGGTAGAGGTGTTGGTCAACTGATTGTTGTCCGGTTGAGGATAGACATCGCCTTCCAGGTCTTCATAGAATTTATCGACCAGGTCATTATACTCGTCGTCCGACAATTTGTCATCATTCAACTTTTCATCATAGTAATTCGATTTGTTGTCGCCATCGGCATGGAAGATGGTGCAACGCTCATGATCGTTGTATTCGCAGTTGGCATTGATGACATTTTCTTCCCAGACGCTTTCCTTGTAGTCCACATGCAAGATGAGCATGCCGGCAGCCGGCAACTGGTAGTCCCAACTCTCGAACTGGCGGTTCTCCAACAGATAATACTCGTCGGGGTAGGCGGCGTTGCGTATGATGTACGCCTCGTGTGCCGAAGTGAGTGGTTGCATGGCATTGACCGTTGTCTCGGTCGTCAGTTCGATAGGCTGGAGCCAACCGATGCTGTACTTCTCGAAACTGGTGTAGCCAGCGGGGACGAAGCCGTTTGCGTTGTAACTGCCATTGTCCATGAGCGACCAATCGTACATGCCGAAGTTGCCGCTGTATTCGGTGTCGTACATATCCATCAAGCCCAAGCAGTGTGAGAACTCATGACAGATGGTGCCGATACCATTGATTAAATCTTTCCCATAGGCTTTATTGCGCTCATTAGCAACGTCATAGGTGTTGACAGTCAGATTCTCGCCCACGGTTACCGGACCAGTTCCATCGCCATTATGGGCGGCATAGTCCAATTCATACTCATGCGGCCAAATAGTACTTTCGGGGCCTCCTGTTGCTTCTCCGTATCCGGCATAGATAATCATCACCTGATCCACTTCGCCGTCGTTGTCCCAATCGTATTTGCTCCAGTCGGAAATCTGCTCTTTGGCCAGATTGACGGCCTCGATGACCATGGTGGCAGGATACTTGTCGTTGTCGTTGCGGTCGTTCTGTCCATAGTAAGTAGAGTTCTTGCTTACTTGGAGTGGACCGACCACGTCGAAAGTCAGTTCAAACTGACCCAGTGACTGAGCCTTGAAATAGTCGGCCACGGAACCCCGGAAGCCCATGTCGTTGGTGAATCCAGGTTCGTTGGCAATGCTTTCGTACAATGCCTTGTCGTGCTCCTCCAGGAACGATTCGTCGGGGAAACTGACCAACAGGATAAGTCCCTTTTTCTGACCCAGATAGGGGCTCTCGGCAGCAGCGGCTCTCCTCGGGGCCTTGCGTGCCTGACGATGGAGGTTGGCACTATGACGACGTGCGGCATTCCGCTTTTCCAACTGTTCGCTGGTGATGGTCACTGCCGTACCATCTTCCTCTATCTGGAACTTCCGACCGTCCACAGTTACCCAATAGTGGGCAAACTCGTCACCGCGCAACTGCGCCTGTACGGTTGTTCCGTCTGCCAATGTAATGTCGCGCCACAATCCTCTCTTGGCGGGCACTGCCATAGCAGCGGTTGCTGCCATGAATAGTACTAATTGAATGAATAATCTCTTCATATTTATAAGTTTTACAACGACAAAGGTACGAAAAAAAAAGCACACTCCCGTCAAAATAGTGTGCTCAATTCTACGTTTCTCACCTCAAAGGGGGAGAAATGTCAACTCCATGTACTTAAAATATGGTCAATTCAAGAAGTTCGATGGTAAAATAGACCCCATTCCCAGCCCTTCCCCTCCCCCTACAGGGAGGCTGGGAGGGGGTCCTCACTCTAAATACTTCTTTGCATCCATGGCAGCATGGCACCCCGAGCCGGCAGCCGAGATAGCCTGGCGGTAAATTGGGTCGGCCACATCGCCAGCGGCAAAGACACCCGGGATATTGGTGGCGGTAGTGGGTTGTTGCACAACGATATAGCCCTGTTCGTCACAGACCACGCCGCGCTTCACGACTTGACCCTTTTCGTCCACCTGTTGGCGGAAGGCGTCGGTGTTGGGGTGATGACCGATGGCGAGGAAGAAGCCGTCGATGGCAATGTCGAACTTCTCCTCGTGGTCGGTACCCTTGCCGCGCACCAGGTGGGCGCCCTCGACCCCCTCTTCACCGAACAGTCCCAAAGTCTGGGTCTCCCAAAGTATCTCAATGTTCTCACTGTTTATGGACATCTCGGAAGCGCTTACTCTGGAAAAGAAACACAGGAAGCCGTAAAGATGGGAACTGAGGCAGCAGTTGTCGAACTGTGCCGATTCTATGATCTCGGTTTTGCACTGTGAACTGAAACTCATCCGATGACCTTCCCAATATCCCTGTGGACCACTCTGGTCCTGTATCCGAGCGAACTGACATAGGAACTGAGCCTCTCCGTGACTGCGACGGAACGGTGGCGGCCTCCGGTGCATCCTATTCCTATCACCAGCTGCGTCTTTCCCTCTTCCCTGTAAAGAGGAAGAAGCGTCTCAAGCAGCGACTCCGTTTTCTCCATAACCGTGTCGGAGGCAGCAGAATCAAAGACATAATCACTGACTTCTCTGTCGAGGCCTGTCTTGTTTCTCAGTTCCTCGACATAGAAAGGATTGGGCAGACACCTCATATCCAGCATAAGGTC